>CAMYAA010000224.1 GCA_947253615.1 uncultured Sutterellaceae bacterium | reverse complement strand
TCGGCAGCGTCAGATGTGTATAAGAGACAGCCTTCACAGGCGGGTATTTCGTGGTCGACAAACACCCCGTCAGGGCAAACGTCAACCCTAAAGCACCAAGCGCTAAGAGCGTACGCGAACGCCCTAAGCTAAAACGTCGATGGGTCATAAGAGGTCCTTTTAATGGTTTTGATGGTCAATGATCAAAATCGTACGCTTTCATTATACCGAGGCAATCATTAAGCCTTGATGATCGCATCGACCGCCGCGATAAATCCCGCGCGCACCCCATGGGTTTCTAAGGCATCCACCCCACGAATGGTCGAGCCCCCCGGGGAGCATACGGCGTCCTTCATGGCGCCTGGATGCATCTTCGTTTCCAACTGTAAGCGTGCCGTGCCTTCGACCATGGCCGAAATGATCGGATACGCCTTCGCACGGGGCAAGCCGTTTTTCACAGCACCGTCAGCCAGGGCTTCCATCATCATGGCGACGTAGGCCGGGCCACAGCCCGCGACTAAGCCCGCGACTTTAAATTCCGCTGCGTTCGAACTCACCTTTAAGCCCAAAGCTTCACAAAGCGCATTGGTCCAAAGCGTATGCTCTTGAGTCAAGTTATGCGTTTCTTCCATCACTAAAACGCCTTTGCCTACCGCCACCGGAGTATTGGGCAAGAGCGTCCAGTGTTCTGTTCCGGGCGCCAAGAACGATTCATAGTCTTCAAAGGAAACCCCAGCGGCCACGGAGAGCACCACTTTACCGAGTAAAGCGTCCTTCACGGGCTCGAGCACCTTTTGTACCGCCCAAGGCTTCACGCACACCACACAAACATCGGCCCAGGCGAGCAATGCCTCCAGCGAGGCAAACGCTTTCATCCCACGGGCTTCACAGTCCGAGGCCAATTGATCTTGATCGCGACGATAGGCCCCTAATTGAGCGCCCGAGAGTGTCTTCGTATAAAGCCAGCCATCTGCCATGGCTTTGGCCATCGAACCAAAACCAATCAATCCAACCTTGAGCGTTTTTAATGCGTCCATCATGAAATGCTTTCCTTTTTTTTCTGTCTTCGCTTCCTTGAAGGGGGTGAAGACTCTCATCACGCTTTGCGTGGCACTCACCCCTTTCATCTAAGCATACCTTACACCGAAAAGGGGCGTTAAAAACCCCAGCTACCAAAAAAGTAACTGGGGTTCTAGTCCTTTCATTTTGTGCGACGAGCGCACAACTTAAAGATTACTCGGTTTTCTTATCGTTGGCAACCGAAGCGTTCTTCGCCATTAAGTCGCGAATTTCGCGAAGAAGAACGATGTCTTCAGGCGTAGGCGCCGGGGCGGCTGGCTTGGCTTCTTCTTGCTTTTCGAACTTCGTACGAGCCGTACGAACGATCTTCACTAACCAGAAAATCACAAACGCCAACAGGAGGAACTGAATCACGGCCGTTAAGAACGCACCATAACCCAACACCGTTGCACCCGCCTTCACTAACGCGTCATAGGTTTGCGGACCCGTGTAGTTGGCCGGTTCCTTCAACACGATGAAGAGGTTCGTGAAGTCAGGACGACCCACGATAAAGCCGATGATCGGATTGATCACGTCTTTGACCAAGCTCGACACGATCGCCGAGAAGGCAGCACCAATAATCACAGCAACGGCTAAGTCAAGCACATTGCCCTTAGAAATAAAGGCTTGAAATTCTTTCAAAAAGTTTTTCATGTTTTGCATCCAATAGGAAGATCCCCTCACCACGCCTCTTGCCAGAGCAACAGCGCGGATTCGGGTATTTGAAGTGAGTTAGTAACTTGTAAACAAATAATTCACTTCTTAAGAGGAGCTGATTATAGTGCAGAAAACGAGCGCGCGTGAAATTCATCCTTGATTTTATTAAAGCGTCGCCATCACGCCCAACGGGGGTTCAACCCCATGATTCACAAGGTTTTCCTTTCAAAACAACACTTCTCGACTCTGTCGGAAGATAATCCTTTTCACTTAAGAAGAAAACAAAAAATTTATGAATTAAGCAAAATTCCTAATAACTTAGGGATTCTCTAAGGCTCAATTAGCTTCCTTCTATTTTAGAGGACTCGCTCGCCGATTCAATAGACTCTTCACCAATGACAAATAGGATATGTTGGGCGATCCAATGCAAAAAAAAGGTAGTGAACCACCAAGGATCCACTACCTCTTCTTTTCGATCACGTTAACGAGGCCACTCAGTGAGGCATACACTTCATTAACGAGACCATGTTCTTTAAGGCCGTCACTAACGTACGTTCATCCGTTACATTAGCGAGCACATGATTGGCCCCGGCCGTTAAGAGCCATTCCGACTCGGCCAGGCCCGAATCCGTAACGACGATGATACGATCGGCATGCGCATTGGTAAGGAGGCTCTTAAAGCGTTCTTTCGCTTCGGGCAAATGCGCCGAAGGACAAGCCACGATGGCCCAATCCGAATGCTCCACGTCATTGGCCGCGTTGGCACTCGGGGCTTCTTCGAGCTTGGCGAGGAAGTCTGCCTTACTCTTTAACTGGGCGTTCATGAACGCTTTCATCATGGCCGTCATCCCGTAAGCCGCCCCCGTCCCTGGGTCGCGAGCCACTTTCTTATTGGCCTGCTTCAAGATGTTATTTAAGAGCTTGATGTTCGCTTCTAAACAAGCAATGTTGTCATTGTCCGCACGGGCGTCCTTACGCCAAGCCTCTAAGGCACCGTCTTGACCAATTAACGGATTCATGGTGTCACACAAAACCGTAATCTTGGGAGCGTCCTTACTTAAATAGAGATTGCTCACGATAACGGAATTTAACGCAGTAAACGTGCGACCCGTCGGAATAAAGTACTGACCGTTACGGGCCACGAAACGCAATCCACAGGCCGAGGCCAAGCCCGCGCCCAAGTCCGTCACGTCCGTGTCACCTAAGAAGACAACCACTTTGGAATGCCCGGCGCCAAGCGCGGCCGCCATCATTTCGCCCACCCCAAGACTCGAGGTATTGGTCACATCAAAGCCCGAACGGGTAAACGAGGCCTTCAAAACAGCGCTCGCATCAATATAGGCCGTTTCTTTCACGCTTAAGTACTGGGCTTGAGAATTCAACCCGGTCATATCGTGAATGGGCACGAGCACATATTGGCCCCCTAAAAGGCGGCGACACTTATCCAACAAGGCTTCTTTCTCCGCCGGCGTCTCGACGGTCGTGAATTTGACACAGGAACACGCTTGAGACATCGTCGACTTGACGAGGGAAGCAAATTTCTCCGAGGAGAGTTCCGATAACGGTTGAGCAATAACAGAAAACAGCATGACTATGGGCTGTCTCTTATACACATCTCCGAGCCCACGAGACCGTACTAGATCTCGT
>CAMYAA010000223.1 GCA_947253615.1 uncultured Sutterellaceae bacterium | reverse complement strand
ATCTACACACTGCATATCGTCGGCAGCGTCAGATGTGTATAAGAGACAGCTTCGTTGACCGTGAGTTGCGTGCGGCCAAAGAGTCGACGCACCACCGGCATAAACGTCTTGGGTTTATTGGGGTCAAGCGCTCCACAGCTCACCATGGCTTCTTCAAAATGCTTTAAAAAGCCTTCGACAGCGTCCAAACCCGCGAGGGGCTCATGATGAAAGCGTTCTTGCCAATCGTAGAGATCGTTCGCATGACCTTCATGCGCCAACAGGGCCATTTGCATTTCGTAAGCGGTCAATTGCACCGCTTGACTTAAATTCAAGCTTGGGCTCTCAGGGTTCGCCACGATGGCGGCGCACCCCTGGCATTGCATCACTTGCTCGTTACTCAATCCCGTGCGCTCCGTCCCAAAGACAAAGGCCACATCGCCCATCCCTTGAGAAACCCAGGCCATGGATTTTTCACTCACCGCACGAAGGGGCTCGAGCGCCGGACCGAATTCTCGATCGTACCCGGTAAGCGCCCACGCAAAGGTGACGCCTTCGAGCGCTTCAGTCAACGTCGCCACGGTACGCGCTTCTTGGAGCACGTCGACCGAACTCGTCGCAAACGCAACGGCCTCTTCACTCGTTTTGTAATCGGGATCACGGGGATTGACGATCACGAGATTTCGAAAACCCATCGTCTTGATGGCACGAGCGGCCATCCCAATGTTTCCGTCGTGACTCGGGTCACAAAGAACGAAACGAAACGCGGGGGCTAATGAAGGGACCTTATCCATGGCAAATGTGTTTTTTAAGGGGAAAGAAAAACGAAAAGAAACATTCTAGCAAACTCCGCTCTTTAACCCGAGGAAGGCCCTGAGAGCGTCCTCGGGGCATGAAAAATCCCCACGCTCTCCACTAAAAGAGCGGATCCTTTCATGCTAGAAAGGGCTCAATGCGCTAAAATCACAGACTCTAAAAAGTCTAACGGTAGGATTAGACAGGATTGACTCAACGCACGAGCTGTGTTGAAGCGTCCAATCGTTGTTTGTGTCATCGGTGACCTACCCTCTCTCACGCGTGACACACTGTGTTATTGAAAAATTTAAACATCTAAGGTTCTATGTCTTCGACCTATCTTCCTATTGCTATCAAGGCTGCTCGTCGTGCCGCCAATGTTATTACGCGTGCTGCGTTAGACATGCAAAATCTCCGTATTGAAAACAAAGCCACCAACGACTTTGTGACGAGCGCTGACCTTGCCGCCGAACAAGAAATCATTCGTGTGATCCAACAGGCTTTCCCACGTCACGCCATTATTTCGGAAGAAGCGGGTCGAGTCGGTGATACCCGTTCGGACTATACCTGGATTATTGATCCGATCGACGGGACCACGAACTTCATTCACGGTATTCCTCAGTATGCGGTTTCGATTGCGTTGCGCTATCGCGAAGACGTGGTCGCCGGTGTCGTTTATGACGTCGCGAAAAACGAACTCTTCTCGGCCGCTCGTGGTGAAGGCGCTTTCTTAGACAATCGCCGTATTCGCGTCTCCTCCACCAAAGAAATGAACCAAGCCTTGATCGGGACGGGTTTCCCCTTCCGTGCTGGTGACGATGTTCAAAAGTATTTAGACGGTTTCATTCGTGTGACGCAGCGCACTGCAGGGATTCGTCGTCCAGGCTCGGCCGCTTTAGACTTAGCTTGGGTGGCTTGTGGTCGTTACGACGCGTTCTGGGAAATGAACTTAAAGCCCTGGGATGTGGCTGCGGGTGGTCTCTTAGTGAGCGAAGCTGGTGGTTTAATCACCGACCTCAAGGGCGGCGAAGACTGGTTAGATCACGGTAACGTGTGTGCGGGTAGCCCCCGTATCTTCGGTCAATTATTGCCGTTAGTGGGCGAATTACCGCGTCCGTAATTTCCGTCTAACCCGTCGGAATCAAGAGCATTTTCAAACCGATTGAGAATGCTCTTTTTTTATTCGTCAAACGGCGAGCCAAGAGTTGTTAAAATGTACGAACGCTTTTGACTCAAAGACACCACACTGTCCCAAGGAACGTCGCTACATGTCTAAAATCACTACCATGCCCGCTGCCGAGGATGTTGAACGCCTGACGCCTGCCATGCGTCAATTTGTTGACATTAAAAAAGACTATCCCGACACGCTCGTCCTTTTTCGCATGGGCGACTTTTACGAAACGTTCTTTGATGATGCCATCAAGATCAATCGTTTGATTGGCATTACCCTTACGAAACGCGGCAAAAAGCCCAATGGAGATCCGATTCCCATGGCGGGTGTGCCGATGGTCTCGTTAGATCAGTACGTTGCCCGTTTAGTGAAAATGGGGGAATCCCTCGTGATTGCCGAACAATTAGGCACGCCGGGACAAGGGTTAATGGAGCGAAAAATCTCGCGCATTATCACCCCAGGAACCCTCACGGACGAAACCCTCTTACCGCAAAAAGAAGACTCGGTATTGCTCGCGATGAGTGGTGCCCTCGGTAAGATGGGAGATCGAGCCCTCGTCTGGTTAACGCTCTCGAACGGGCAGTTCTTTGCCACGCATACGACGACGATTCAGCTCGACAGTGAACTCGCGCGCATTGCCCCCTCGGAAATTCTTTGTGCCGAAGAGGAAAAGCAAGCGTTACGCGAACGCTTTCCCGATTTTACGTTTACGGCCCTACCCGACTGGCACTTTGATGCGCAGCGTGGGACCGAACGCTTAAAGAAATTCTTTCATCTCGAAACGCTCGAACCTTGGGGCATTGAAAACGATCGCTTGGTGTTAAAAGCGGCCAATGCGCTCCTTGACTACACGGAGCAAACCCAAGTGGATATGCTCCCCTTTATTGCGCCATTAAAGCTCTATAAAGAACAAGAGCACATCGTGATTGATGCGGCCACCCGTCGCAATTTAGAAATTACCGAATCTTTGCGTGGGGACGCGCAAGCGCTGACCCTTTTGTCCACGTTGGATCGCTGCCGCACGGGCATGGGATCGCGAGAACTGCGTCGTCGACTCCAAGAACCCTTACGTGATAAAGCCGAAGTAAATCAACGTCTCGATATGATCGAAACGTTGAACCTCGACCGGGATCTGCAAGCGCATCTCGATGCCCTCTTACGTACGCTCCCCGATGTGGAACGTATTGCTAGTCGCATTTCTTTGAAGAGTGTACGCCCGAAAGAATTAGCGGCCTTGCGTGATGCGCTCCCCGCCATGAGCAATTTCGGGAAAATGCTCGTTCAATACTATCCCGAGCTCTTTTACCAGGCGGGCCATGCGATCGATTTACCGCCCTCGCTTTTTGAAAAGCTCGACGCCATGCTGCTCGAGGATCCAGCAACGCTCTTGCGTGACGGGGACGTGATTCGATCCGAGGCACATCCCGATTTTGCACAATTGCGTGACTGT
>CAMYAA010000222.1 GCA_947253615.1 uncultured Sutterellaceae bacterium | reverse complement strand
GATAAGATGCGAACTTGTTCGCCGTACTTTTCACCAAAGAGCATCATGGCGCCTTCTTCCTGCGCCTTCTTTAACGCCATTTCGCGAGCTTCAACGGGCGTGTTCTGAACGATTTCAGCGTTCACCAAGTCTTCCACCTGACGAATTTCTTCAGCGCTCATGGGCTGGCTGTGCGCAAAGTCAAAGCGTAAGAGTTCAGGGGTCACTAAGGAGCCCTTTTGCTGAACGTGTTCGCCTAAAACCTTCTTCAACGCCTTTTGCATCATGTGCGTGGCGGAGTGATTGCGCATGCTCGCTTGACGACGTTCTTCGTTCACGGCGAGGGTGAACGTGTCACCGAGCTTCAACGTGCCTTCGACGACGTGAGCATGCTGGCCCGTTACCTTGGCCTTGATCTTGAAGGTGTCTAACACTTCGAGCATCACGGTGCCGTTCTTGGCGACACCCGTGTCACCCGTCTGACCACCCGATTCGGCATAAAACGGCGTCTTGTCAAAGACAACGACGGCATCTTCACCGGCAGGAACGCTTTCCACACTCTGACCATCGAGGTAAAGGGCAATCACTTTAGCGTCGGACTCTTCGAGGTGATCGTACCCCGTAAAGACCGTGTCCGCCCCCGTGTATTCGAGACCCGCAGTCATCTTGAACTTGGCATTGGCACGAGCCGCTTCACGCTGACGGGCCATGGCGCGATCAAACCCTTCGGTGTCGATCGCTAAGCCACGTTCACGACAAACGTCACCGGTCAAGTCCGCCGGGAACCCGTACGTGTCATGGAGCTTGAAGAGCGTTTCCCCGTCGAGCACACCCGTGGTGTTGGCTTCGATAGCGGCGTCGAGCATTTCCATGCCCTTCGTAATCGTCAAGAAGAAACGACGTTCTTCTTCTTCGATCACGCGAGCGATGTTTTGATCGTTCAATTCCGGATAGGCTTCGCCCATTTCGGCACGAACGGCATCCACTAACTTGTAGAAGAAGGGCGCGCGAGCACCGAGCTTGTAACCGTGACGAATAGCACGACGGCAAATGCGACGTAACACATAGCTACGACCTTCGTTGCCCGGCAAAATGCCGTCGGCAATCGAGAACGCGCACGAACGGATGTGGTCAGCGATCACCTTCAAGGAGGGGCTTTCCGAATCCACTGGCGTTTCGCTCACGCTTTCAACCGCAGCCTTCGAAGCGGCTAATAAATTCTTGAATAAGTCGATGTCATAGTTGTTGTGAACGCCTTGGAGCACCGCAGCAATACGTTCAAGACCCATCCCCGTATCGACGGAGGGCTTGGGTAACTTATGCATCACACCACGTTCGTCACGATTGAACTGCATGAACACTAAGTTCCAAATTTCAATGTAACGATCGCCGTCTTCGTCAGGACTGCCCGGAGGGCCCCCGGCTACATCGGCACCGTGGTCATAGAAGATTTCCGTGCAAGGACCGCAAGGACCCGTGTCACCCATCATCCAGAAGTTGTCGGACATGTAGCGAGCACCCTTGTTGTCACCAATGCGAACGATACGTTCGGCAGGAACGCCCACTTCCTTGTTCCAGATGTTGTAGGCTTCGTCGTCTTCTTGATAGACCGTCACCCATAACTTTTCGGCCGGTAAGTGGAAGTGCTTCGTTAACAATTTCCAAGCGAAATGAATGGCATCGTGCTTGAAGTAGTCACCAAAACTGAAGTTCCCTAACATTTCAAAGAACGTATGGTGACGAGCCGTGTAACCGACGTTATCCAAGTCGTTGTGCTTACCGCCGGCACGAATACACTTCTGACTCGTGGTCGCACGCGTGTAAGGACGCTTGTCAAAGCCTAAGAACACGTCTTTAAATTGGTTCATCCCCGCGTTGGTAAATAACAACGTCGGATCGTTGCCTGGTACCACAGGACTCGAAGCCACAATGGTATGGCCTTTGCTTTCGTAGAACTTCAAAAAAGTCCTACGTATGTCTGCAACTTTCATATTTCTATCAATTCAGCTTTAGGGAGCTCACGCTCGGGCGTGCGCTGACCCCAAAGGGGGCTTATAAGTTAAAAAAATCGATGGTTCCCATTGGCTTGATGTGTCAGGGTTGACGCAGCGTTAGCGCTCGGCTCAAACCAAAAGGGACGTCACGCAAAAAAACTATTTTACTCGGAATCGTGCGCTTATCGAGGAATTTCATTGCAAAACCCCGTCACGTCGAATCTGGGGCATTTTCTTACGGGACAAAAAAGGAGGTTACGAACGCATTCATAACCCCCTTTTGGGTGGGAGACTGGAATTACGCAATACGCGAATAGCCGCCTGCGCGGGTCGATTCACGTAAGTAGCGGTCAAACTGCATCGCCACAGCACGTACGAAGATTTTGCCCTTAGGTAACACGATTAAACGATCGTCGTGGAGTTCAACGAGTTCGTGCTTCACATAGGGACGCATCTTTTGAAGTTCGTAGGCAAAGACTTCATCAAAGTTAATGCCAAACTTTTCTTCCACGTCACGCTTGACGAGTTCGAAGTTACACATGATCGTCATGATCACAAAATGACGTAAACGATCGTCTTCGCTTAAGCGATACCCACGATTGGTGGCCAAATGACCGGCGTCAATCGCCTGGTAGTAATCCTCGAGCTCACGGGCGTTACACGCGTACACATCCCCAATCTTGGAGATACTCGAGACGCCTAAGGCGACCATGTCGCACTCAGCCTTGGTGGAGTAGCCCTGGAAGTTACGCTGAAGCATGCCTTCACGCTGCGCAATCGAGAGTTCGTCCGTTTCTTTGGCGAAGTGGTCCATCCCAATGTAGCGATACCCATTGGCCGTTAAACGCGTAATCGCGTCAAACATGATGTTGGCCTTTTCGATCGTGCCCGGTAAATCCGCGGGAAGAATACGACGCTGAGCCTTGAAGTGGTTTGGCAAGTGCGCGTAGTGATACATCGCAATACGATCGGGACTGAGTTCTAAGACTTGATCAATCGTATGGGCAAAGGTTTCACGCGTTTGCTTGGGTAAGCCGTAAATCAAGTCCATGTTGATGGATTCAAAACCGTTGGAGCGCGCAGCCTCTAACGTGCGCTTGACCATATCAAAGGGTTGAATACGGTTGACCGCAGCTTGAGTGGGTTCGTTAAAGTCTTGAACCCCAAGGCTCATACGGTTTAAACCGAGCTTGGCTAAAAGCTCCACTTTTTCAGGCGGACACGTACGTGGGTCCACTTCAATGGAGAATTCCCCTTCTTTGGCTAACGGGAAACGGGCCTTGAGCTCTTCGAGCAAACGCACCATTTCGTCGTTTTCTAAAAACGTTGGCGTGCCCCCGCCAAAGTGCAACTGGGCTAATTCTTTCGTGCCCGTTAACTTGGATTTGACCATATCGGCTTCTTTCAAAAGCGTATCGATATACTTGGCACTCTTGGTG
>CAMYAA010000221.1 GCA_947253615.1 uncultured Sutterellaceae bacterium | reverse complement strand
GATCAAATCCACACCGCTGTCGCAGTAGAGTTCTTCGTTTTGCTTGACGGAAAGGTCGAAGTGTTCTTCGAAGTTCGCGCCCATGGCCTTTAATTTTTCACGGACGATTTCCGGCGTACGCAATTCGCTCGTACCCGTGTAGATGATCTTCGCACCCATAGCAGCCAACGCTAAAGCGAAGGACTGGCCAGAGCGAGCGCGCGATAAGTCAGGCGTAGCAATCGCGACGGTCGTGTTGGAGAGGTCCCCAAACGCACGCCAGCAGGTGTAGCTGTCTAACAAACCCTGGGTCGGATGGGTCACGTGACCATAACCGCCCGAAATCACTGGCGAGCAATGACCTTCAATTTCCTTCAAGGCGCCTAAGGCTTCCTTGTCGTCAGGGTGACGCATCACGATGACGTCAGCGTATTCACTCGTCACACGAAGGCTGTCAGCCAACGATTCGTTCTTCGCGACGGAAGAGTTGTGCGTCGGGTCAGCTTCCGTAATCACGGAACCGCCTAAACGGCACATTGCGTCTTCATGCGAGCAACGCGTACGGGTGGAGGGTTGGAAAAAGAGCGTGTAGAGCACCTTGCCATCTAACAAGTTTGTACCCGTGCGCATAAACGGTTCGAGCATTTCGGCGGCACGATACAAGTTGAGAATTTCTTCGCGTGAGAAGTCATCCAAGAAGGTGATGTTGCGGCCACGCATGTGCGTTGCTTCCAACACTTCACGAATGTCACGTGCTTTAAAGTTCGCATCTAAAGCCATAATGGTTCTCCTTTTCGATGGTCAGTGTGTGATTAGATTTCGACGTCGCGATGGCAGTCTTTCGAGTAGATGTAGCTGAAGGGGCCACGGCCGACGGCGTAAGCAGCTTGCGTCGAGAATGCACCCATCCAGATGAAGTCTTCGGTCTTGGTCGGATACCAGGCTTCGTCTAAGAGATACATCCCTTCGCCTTCATAGATGTAGGCGCCATGTTCCTGAACATGGGTTTCGCAGATGTTGTGAGAGGCACCCGGATCGAAGCTTAAAATGTGCATGTTCATATCGAACGCTTCGTTAATCGGGAGGAAGTCCTTAACGTGAACGTTGGCCATGCCGTCGTAGTCGCGGAACGGCACTTCGTTGATGTTGCCAAAGACGGTCCAGGGCTTGAGGCCTTGCGGATGAGCAATGTAGCGTTGCTTGTAGAGAAGGATGCGACCTTCTTGGCCGTTCACATTCTTAAAGCCAATGCCCACACCAGCGGGGGCATAAGCGAAGCCGCCTTGCGTTAATACTTTCTTTTCTTCACCAACGGCCACTTCTAATTCAATGGCACCGTCCAACACGTAAAGGAAGGATTCTTCATGAGCTTCCGTGGCATACGGGAATTCGGTATGCGCCTGAGGGCCCAACTTACCAATCAACTGCACGAAGCCAGCACCCATCTTAAGCGTGCATAAAATGGTCATCGTGGCATCCTTGATCCCGGGGATGACGTTCGTGACGCGACCCTGCGGGGTGATGATGGCAAAACTGTGACGCTTGACAATCGAGCGATTCGATAAGAGGTCGGAAGGATATCCTGGCATAGTTGCTCTCCTAGATATATGGTCTTGGGTAGATGACCTATAAGACGATTCACCTACTTCATACCCACAATACTAGAGGCCTACCGAGTAAATCACGAAGACCATTAGCGACAAGTTCTTATCATTTTATGCCAATGAATCACGGGACCGATCCAAGTGGCTCTCAGACTAGTCTTTCCCTTGAAAACACTGAGAATTAAAGCAAAAACATCACTAGAGCGTCGCTTAATAACTTAAGCAATATGACACAAAAAGCAAAAACCCATGGCGTGAAAAACCATCGAAAAAAAAAGGGGCAGCCCGCAGACTGCCCAAACCCACTAAACCTATTTAATTGGAGGCTGATTTGCCAATTTTTCTTATTGCGGATAGCCGACCGTAAAGAGAAGGATCGGTTCTAAATGTTCCGGAAGTTCCATCGATTGACGAAGGACTTCGTGATCAAACGAGGCGCGAATCGTCCCAGCGAGACCCAGAGCGGTCATGGCCAAATAAGCGCATTGCCCCATCGTCCCCGAGTCCACTAACGTGGCCCCTGCACGTGCGGTTTTGGCGCGTTCTTTGTCAGCGACAAACACAATGGTGACTGGCGCAGTTTCCACAAATTCAAACTGATAGGCAGTCGAATCTTTACGCACGTCCTTATCCGTTGTCTGGACGAGTTGATTCTGAGCGGCATCATAATGGAAGGCGCCGTCATCGCGTAAAACATAGGCATCCACCGCGCGTAAATCTAACGTCGAGGGAACCACACGACGACCATCCTTATCCGTGATCCCCGCACAAGCCCATAACAACGTAGAGAGTACTTCGTCGGGAAGTGGCTTATTGAGCACATTACGATTCGTACGACGACGGGTCAACACGTCTGTTAACGACATGCTCATCGGTAATGGTTTGGGTAAGAGGATTTCCATGAGCTTCTCCTTGGTCAATGGTCCAAATGAATACGTGGTACTCGAGACTTAGTGCTCCGTACGAAGCTTGGCAAGCAGCGCTTCACTTTGCGCAACACTTTGGCGCGAAATGTCAAGGCGACGTAATAAAACGTCATTGGCATACGCAAGCGTATCGAGCACCTCATCGAGTGAGGGTTCCGAGGCCTTTGACTTAAAAAGCCAATACCCAGAGGTTCCTGGAGCCGTCCCGAAGGCGCTCCAACAATCATTAGCGCAACGATGCGGGAGATCATCCCTGAAGTCATGCGCCAACCCCTTAAACCGTAAAGCATCCTCTAGGCTCAACACATTCATGGCATTGTCCCAAGTGTAGTTCCCAGCGATACGCATCGGGTTTTCGCTCGAATCATCCTCGAACTCACTCATGACAAAAAACGGAAGTAACGGTAAGCCCATCGGAGTGGGTTTAGCCCCAGGGGCTAATACCTCAAAGGCCACATACGTTGAGGTCTGGTCCACCTCAATGACCTGACTTACCCGAAAGGATCCTGCTTCATCGAGTTGATCGAATGTAAAACCATTTTTACTGGCTTCACCCAAGACCCGCAGGGTTTCTACGGGCGCTTGTTCCCAGAGTGCGCTTTCAATCTTGATAGCGGGCGCTAAACGCAACAATAGCGCTTTGACTGAACGCCAGAGCACCGAATGAGGACAGCGACTATCTAATATAAAACGCCACCCAACAATCGGTTTAAAACCCAGGGGCTGATCATCAACCGCGATAACAGGCCAAACGGTACTCACAACGGACTCCTAACATCCTAGCGATACTTTATAGCCATACTGTAATCGGAATTGACGCAAACCCAATAAGCCTGAGGTGTCAATTATTTGACTTTTTGCGCCAAGCTTTTAATCGTTGACCCTGGCATTGAGCGCTTTTTTAGCTGTCTCTTATACACAT
>CAMYAA010000220.1 GCA_947253615.1 uncultured Sutterellaceae bacterium | reverse complement strand
GAGATCTAGTACGGTCTCGTGGGCTCGGAGATGTGTATAAGAGACAGTACCCATTGACGGCGTGAGACCAGAATGATCCAGCGCGGAGGGTGTTCAACGCTAAATAAACGCTTTTCAATATGCGAGCGCCACTTTTCGTCATAGATCTCTTGCAGTGCTTGAGTCGTAGGCGCTTCGTCTTGAAGCTGAGAGCGTTGAATGCTGTTCTCCAAGGGATCTTCTTGATCCCCTTCAATTTCGAAAATCCAACAAATAGGCTTGGTGTTTTGCCCATCGAGGTAGAGCTCTCCCATTAATGGGAACTCGATGCCATCAATCTCAAAGGGATCGTCTCGGTGAAGTTCGAGTGCTTGATAAGGAAGCCCTAAAACCGATAAGAGGTTTTGATTGAATTCATGATTGGAAATCTGGGGGTCGTTCAGATCGTCGAGTAGGGCGCGAGCCTTACGACGAAGACGCGTGGCAGGGCTTTCAAACCCAGGAGCTCCTGTAACACTGTCCGGTACAGCTTTTTCTTTTTCACGCCATTGCGACAGGCGCCCTTGAATGGAGTTCTCAAAGCCTTCTGCAAAAAAGTAGGCACTGTAGTACTCGTTCTCGTTCTTAATACCTTCCATGATAGATGCCTCTTTTTTCTTTTAAAACTTAATACCGTATTTCGTCGCTAATTTGATCATAAGCTCTTGGCTAGGCGCTTTAATGCTTCCGCCGGTCAAGACGCCAATGACGCGAATAAAGGGTTTGCTTTCCAGCTCATAGGTATCTTTGACGAAGTCTTGAGCTGCTTTGTAGTTGTTTTCGGTTGTCTCAAGCTCATCGAGCAAACGACGTTGTGTTTTGGTGAGTTTTTCTGGATTTGATGTAACTAAGCACTGTTTGTTTTCACCACCAAGCAATTTCTCGGTAATGGTTTCGCACTTCTTTTCCAACTCTTCGATGTGATGCTCTAAGACTGGTCGTGTTTGTTCTTTGTATGTCGAGGACTTTTCACGTAGATTGAACTCCATGAGATCCACGGCGATAGGCAACCATGCCTGATAAGCTTCGAGATTAATCGTTACGTCACCAGGGTTACTGAGTTTGTTCCAATCAATTTTGATGTCTTTGCGCGAACATGGTTCACACGTGTCCTCATCAATATGAATAGCCATCCAGTCACTCACGGGTACAAAACCACGACGGTTGGGGAAGCCACCAAAGAGCAAGATATAGGTTTCGTCTTTCTTGAGTTGATCGGTAACAATCACCGGTGCAGCATGGCGACCAAAGTTCATGAGAACACGGTCTTCAATCCATTGCATGACGGGATGAAGTTCCCAAAGCAATTGTTTGGTTGGGAAAATCGAAGACAGATTACGACTAGCGTCTTTGATGGCCTCTTGGACACTGTCCTTGTTTGCAGAAAGGAAATATCGATTGTCCTCTGGCGTTAATTCGCTGGGTAAATACTCCATGCGTTTCATTAAGTCGATAGGGGCTTCTAGAGTAATCTGTTCGTCCTTTGTCGAAGCTTCGAATAGACATTCCGTATCACAGGCGATGCTCGTCAGTGCTTCTTTCGCAAAATCGAAGTCGCTATTGAAAATAAGCTGACGTTCTTTGTGAAGGGATTCTTCACTAGAGGCGTTCGCTACAGTTTCTTCCTCAGTGTTCGCAGATAAAATGGCCTCGAACATTGCATCGAAATCGTCAAAGTCTAAAGATTCTGGTTCGCCTTCAATGCGTTGCGCGGTGCGAACTTCTTGCTCTTCAACGGTTCCTAAAAACTCTGGATCATCCCCAGTGGTTTGTGATGCTAGATCATCTTTTTCTTTCAGACGTAAAAGGACGTGTGCATCCCCAAAGGCTGCTGAGGTTTCAGGCAGCATGGTTTGAAGATAGATGATCACTGGAGCTTGTGTTTGGCCGTAACGATCAACACGGCCATTGCGTTGTTGGAAGGTCATCAAAGACCATGGAATGTCAAAGTGAATTAAACGATGACAAAGATGGTGTAAGTTCAAACCTTCACTAGCCACATCAGTGGCTAACATCAAACGAACGGGGCTCTTTTGGTTGTTAAAACTTTCAACAGCTTCCATGAGGTCCTTATCGGTATCATCGCCCTTGAGAACCACGACAGCTTTGTCTTTGAGTCCTAAATCTTTAGGTAAATGGTTCTTCAGGAAATCAAGCGTTTGGCGACTTTCGGTAAAAATCACTAAGCGATCGTCCGTATCTTTACCTGTCCAATTTTGATAGTCGGGGCTCTTTTTATTTTTGAGCATATCAACTAAACGTTGATACTTGCTAAAGGTTTCGGGCGTAATACCCTGAATGAGTCCATTAAGCGTGTGGAGCTTATCCTTGTCCGAGGCTATTTCTGGGTTAGGCTTATCGCCACTTAATTTATCGAGACGATTGAGTCGATTTTTAATGGTCGACAGACATGCGGCCGGACTCGAGAAAAGGACTTTCTCTAACGTCGTTTTGAAAAGCATTGATGTGGTTCGACGATGGGCATCAATGGTTTTAAAGCTGAGGGACTTTAAATAATTAAAGGCTTTGGTTTCTTGTGGAGAAGCCGGGACCTCAATGGTGAAAATTTTTCGTTGTTTAATCTTTTCGCCCAATTCTTTACTCACGCTGGATTTGAGGCGTCGAATAAAGAGATTTGAGTTCTGAAGCATTGATGGCGTGACATCGTCGGTAGATGTCGCACATGTCGAATCAAGCATCTGTAATAGGGACATGAAGCTTTCTTTGCGCCCGTCGTGCGGTGTCGCTGTGAGCATGATTAATGCGTCAGAACGGTTCGCTAAGAGTTTGGTAAGACGTGCACGCTGACTTGATGAGCCGCGTTCAGCAACGTTGTGCGCTTCGTCGATAATGATGATGTCCCAATAAGCCCCTTCAAGATGATTTCGATATTGACTATCTTGCTTGAGGGTATCGATCGAAATAATCGCACGATCTACATATAAGAAAGGATTGTGATTGGCCGGAATGCGTTGTTGAATACGGTTAATGCCATCAGAGTCCAAACGGGTTAAAGGGATCGAGAAACGATTCCAGAATTCTTGTTGGAATTGAGAGAGCATCGCCTTGGTCGTTAAGACCAAAATACGATGACCGCGACCTCGAGCAATAAGCTCAGAAACCAAAATCCCCGCTTCTAATGTTTTACCGATCCCCACACCGTCAGCAATAAGAATACGAGGGCGATAGCGCTTGAGTGCCATCACGGCAGGTTTCATCTGATAGGGAAGAATATCCATTGCGGCGTCGGTAGCGATGTGAATTTTTTCATCACTCGCCGGGGTGCGACGTAAATTGGCTTCAATGAATAAACGAGATTTTACGTGGTACGAACTTTGATCGAGTTTAAGCGTCGTTTTTTTTCGGATCAAGGACACGTAATGTTTTTTCGAGACGAGACAAAAAGACGGCGCGTTTGCCACGCAC
>CAMYAA010000219.1 GCA_947253615.1 uncultured Sutterellaceae bacterium | reverse complement strand
ACGAGATCTAGTACGGTCTCGTGGGCTCGGAGATGTGTATAAGAGACAGCCGACAGGGGGTCCAACAGCTTAGTTTCTGTAGTGCGTACTTTCAGTTTTATGACTTTATTAAAGGTGCCCTGTTATACAGGGAGACAAGAAGCATAAAATGGGGGTATCAAAAAGTAGCTCTCGCTAGGAAGGCATGGTCGGATTGTTTGGGTTTGAGTATTTAATACTGGCCCCGTAAACAACAAGAATTAGGAAGAACAATAAAACGATTTTCCAGCCGTTAGATATGGATGAGGTGATAAGCAAATAGGCGATATACGATCCACTCGCATACCGTCCAAGAACAATTGCTATGAGCATTATTAACTCTAGGATATTGGTAATTTGTTGATTCATTTCTTATCTACAAAAGAAAAGCTCCTTGTGTTGAAGGATAATTAAGGTGTCAAGTCAAAATTACCTTGCAACCACAAGGAGCAAGAAAATGGATATTTCCGCTGTTATTTCTATAGGTATCTCAATAGTGAGCCTTCTGATGTCAGGCTTCGCTATCTTCTATGCCAGGGAGCAGACCCGTATGATTAAAACGCCTTACATTCGATTGTTTTCGTACTATCAGCACGAGGACTATACGGCCATTACCTTCACTGTATATTGTGGTGATAATTCAGCCTATCTAAAGGAGCTGACAATCAAAGGGCATCTTTTGTCCAAGCAGTCGTCTTATGAGAGCGGTTGTTTTTTGCATTGTGTGAAAGCGCCTGACGATTCTTGCTTTTCTAAATCTTTTCGCATTGACGAGTGGCTCTCCCCAAATAGACGCGACTCTTTGGAGGTTGTTGCTTGTGTACGTCCCAAGCTTTCTGATTCTGCCTGTTTGCGTATAACGACGGATTGTCGTTTCCGTAGCATTAAGGTTGTCGAGCGCATAAGCAAGACAGCATAGATCGAGAGGCAAAGAGAACTCAACGCAAGTATAAAGACAATTATTTTTGCAGTCATAAATACGATTCCTATACAAAACGTTCTTTCCACAATTGCTGCAACTTAACAAGCCCCTTGCCTGTCACTAATGTGGTCACAGAACGCTGCAAGCCCTTTTCTGGGTGCTCCCACTCGCTGATTTTTACATTGAGATAGCCAGCTTCAATTTTGGATTGGTAGGGTTCATTGTGACGTGTCGCCCATCCAATCTGTCGCATGAATTCGAGAAGGCGATTTCGTCCAGTCCCGATAAGCTTTGCGGCTTTAGCGATTGAAATTGCGTCGGGGGCGATCTTCACTTGTTCAGTAAATTCAATAGCGGGCTTGGCTAATTCGAGCTCTGCTTTTAAAGCGATGCGCTGCTGCTCGGACTCCATAGCCATTTGAAGTATTTCCATTTTGGAAAGATTGGGGATTGCCTTGGGTTGATTCTGCTTGGCGATTTTTTCGCACTCGATAAAGTAGAGGCGAGCTTCTTTTCCTTTGGCGTTACGTTCGACCATGGATAATTCTTTGGCCATGGGCAATGAAAGGAAATATTCAAATGCTACTCGCACACGGGCTTTTGATCTCCCCGAAATTGGGGTGATCAAATTTTCTGATTTTATGTAGTCAATCCCTTCAATGAAATCGTATTGAGCAATACGATCCTTCATCCAAGTGGAAAAATCTTTCCCGATTTCCAAGAAAGCATGAAGGTCACGAGCATTTACAGTTTGGATAGTTTCGGCGCCAAATTGTTTGGCTTCAATTGCGACAAGTTCATTCATACAAATCTCCATGAAAAAGGGTGCCGTTAAAGAGCACCCTTATATGGTTTAGGACATAGCGAGAGAAGGAGGTTCATCGAATGCTGGCGGGTTGTCAGACTCGGGCGGCACGTCCTTGTAATCAATATCCTCTACTTGATCGTCAGGCATTTTCTCTGCTTCTGCTTCAATGATGTCGATGGTGTCCTTGAAGCTGGCAAAATTAGCCGTGCTGTCTTTTTGCGTGAGTGTTTCGCCTTGATCTGTTTTTTCATCAACCTCCATTGCTGAAGCTGCTTAAATGCTGATTGGAAGATATTTAAATAGACGTCGGACGACAGTCTTTTTAGCCATTTCGTTCCAATGATTCATCCATGGGGTGCCTTTTTTATAACCTGCTTTTGAACTTGTTCTAACGGCTTCAACTTCGGCGCGACTCATTACTTCAAATTGGATGCTGCCTCCTTTTAAAACAGCTACGGCATACACGTATTTAACCTCACCACGTTCTACCAAGGGACTTGGTTTGTGTTTGATGTCTGGGTGTAGACCAAGTTCATAAGAGAATTCATCTTTCTCGCGAACGACAAAAGCGTTAATGGAGACGATTTGACCCGAGCGACGTGCAAGTTCGATCATGCCTCGATAGCCAATAATTAGGTTGCAGCTTGCGCCATAGGGAATTAGGTAACACTGTCCCAAAGCAGAGCCTGGTTCTAATCCCAGTTGTGCGCATTGCATTACAGCGCCGAAGAAGCTTTCTTTGGTAGTCTTTACAAGTGCTGGATTTTTACGGCATTCCGTTAAGACGATTCGGGTGAAGCGTTCAGGAGTAAGCGCCTTTGGTAAAGCAATCGCAAATTGATCCTGCATTTCCTGATCAATGAGCATCCCAAGAAGGGTGGTTGGCTTTTTCTTTTCTTCCTTGGCGGGCGCTGTGTTTTTCTGCGGCGCAATCTGGTTCAGTGCTTCTTGTGTAGTAGACATATGTCCTCCTTATTTGGATAAGCGAAACACACGGGTCGTGGTCTCGTTGATGTATTCGTTGAATATTTCAGGCTCTTCTGCTTTCAATCGCTTGCTATCGATGTGGCTTGTTGTTTGGGCTTTATAAGTGAGGACTTTTTCGCCCCCTAATGTCATGCCCGTTTTGTCTTTGAGTTTTGTGATGATTTGGTTTTGAAGAGAAGCCTCGGCTTTCTTTAATGTGGCTAGCTTTTCTTTGACAGTGCGCAATTCACCAATAAGAACAGCGTCGTCATTGTCAGCCTCGATCATCTCGCCGTTGTCTCGGGTGTAGAGCTTTTTAATGTCCTCGACGTTAACAGGCTCCGGGGGAATCTTTTTCAACACAGATTCTTGCCAGAATTCGTCACAGCGTTCGAAGAGGGCTTCAATTAAAGCGTCGTTACGAGGAACCTTGTAAATTCGGAAATCACAGGACCCAATTAACACTGCCACGTAAGCAACTTTGCACCCCGTTACCCCCATGTACCATTGAATCTGGGTTTCATAGTAGATTGGGATTTTGTGATCCTCGGGTTCCAGCCCGTTTACAATTTCCTGCTCTTGGGTCGGACCCCATTGCGAGTCCATGTATTGGCTGGCTGTTTTACACTCAAGAATGGCATCTGTCGTGATTAACGAATCGCCTGGCTCAGGATCTTTCGTTAGATAGACACGGCCTGCGATATTTGGGTTCACAATAGCTCGGTCTATGTT
>CAMYAA010000218.1 GCA_947253615.1 uncultured Sutterellaceae bacterium | reverse complement strand
GAGATGTGTATAAGAGACAGCAAAGGGACATGGACCAACACTTTGGCCTTTGACCAATTTACCGATGAGCAAAAATCTGGTTCCAACGATAACACATCGTTCCAAATTGACCTACCAGACCATTCAACTTCGATCGAAATCACATTAGGTGGGTATGGCAACAGCAAAGTTCGACAAAAGAATTATCACTATTCCACCGAATTTGCTTTCGACACGATCAATTTAGGAAAAACAGAACATTCTATTTCGGTTGGTGCCATTTACCAGCAAACAGACTATGACTTCAAACGTGATGCCGATGTTCGCATGCATCCAGCAGTTTCCGGTCTGACCTGGGGGCAACCATTAATTTCAAGTCCCGAAATCTCAAAGATTGCTAAAGCAGGTAAGGTTAATGCTCATTACTTCAATTTAGCGGGCTATGCGGAAGATTATATTACGTACAAAAACTTCGAATTCCGACCAGGGCTTCGTATTGAGCGAGATAATTATCTGAAAAATACAAACATTGCTCCACGCTTTGTTGCTCGATATTCCCCATTCCCATCAACTCAACTCAGTCTCGGCTTAAACCGATACTACGGACGTAGCTTTGCCTCAGTGCAACTGACTGAAAAAATTCTCGAGCTCGATAAAAGTGAAACCACTTTTAAACGGGCCGATCATTTAAAAACACCTCATACTGATGAGCTGTCTTTCAAACTATCACAGGATTGGAAAAATCTAAATACCACCTTTACTTATAACCATCGTACCTACAAAGATCACATTGTTATCCTTACGAGCGACAATGATGATACCCTTACCCCGAACACTAGGAAGTTCGCTAACGGTGATAATTACCACGTTAATGCCTTTACCCTTCAATTTAGCAATAATCGACCCATAAATTTAGGTCCAGTGGTCCTTAATGCCAAAGCCAACGTCGATTATTTGCTCACAAGTCAATTCAAAGCACTTCCTAATGATCAGGCACACAATTTGGTTTATCTCAACGGCGAACTCATGACTGCCGCGGAAATGGAAAAGAAAATCAACACAAGCAATGAAGATTGGATCGCCCGATTTGAACTGGATACGCAAATACCAAAATATGACATCACATGGACCAATCGAGCAATACTCAAAGCTCCAATCACACTGTTAAAAGAAGTCGATTCTCCTGATGCTTATGATGCTTACGTAACTGAGAATTACGGCCGCCACTTCCAATGGGACACCAGTCTGCGTTGGGAACCCAAGGTATACAAAAAACATAGCCTCTACATCCAGCTCGATGTTCTCAATGTTTTGAACAAGAGTCGTCGTGTAAAACAACAAATAGTTGATAGCCGTGATTTCTATTCAATGTACAGCCCTGGTCGGCAATTCTGGCTTCGTGCAGGCTTCACTTTCTAAACGTTTCAACGTTTAGTCCTCGGATCATGTTCGCTACCCACCTAGCGAGCATGGTCCCCTCTAAAAACGTTCAGCCCAAAGGCCAACAAACCTCTGGGCTGATTTTTTAATCTCAAACGAGACAAATTAATTGAGTTTCGTGTCCGAAACGCCAAACGAATCGTCCACAACCCCGGGTTTCGCAACCCCATGCTCTAACGCCCAATGGTCCGTCATCTTCATGAGTTTGCTCTTCGCATCCTTCCAATAAGGCACCACTAACGCATACTCAAATAACGCATCTTCACGTAACGCTTTGGCAAAATGCACCCAATTGTCTTGACTCGACTTCGCAATCAATAACTCCGCCCCAAAGACCGATCCAACACCCCAACCGGCTCGAATCCAATCTTTACCAAAAGCTTTGTTCAAATGACGCTCTAACGCACAAATCGCAGGTTCAGGTTCGTTCCAAGCCCCGTCAAATAACACCGTGCAGAGCTCTAAACCAAAGCTGTCCGCTTCCATCACCGTTTCGTTCGTCCCTAATAAATACTCTTGCTGCAGGGCCGGTAAACGAGTCGATAGGTACGTTAACGTGCCACGCACGTCCGTACTGTCAAATTGCGCTTTTTGCTCATACTGCGGGAAATTGTCGTCCGTGTACGTCGCATAAAAGTCCCAAACCTTCGGCGAGTAATAACGCTCTAAGGCTTTTTGAGCTTTTTCATACGTCATGTCTAAAGCCATACCTTCGGGCGCGGGCTTAATATCAATGTTGAGCACTTCGGTGCGACATTCCCCAAAGAGCTGCGGATAAAGTTCAGGCATTAACCCAGGCGAAACATACACCACCGATTGACGAATCTGCTCCCCGGACAAATCAACCGCAAAAGCATTCGTAGGCACTAACGATTGCCCCGCCTTGACGGGCGTCTTCTCATCTTGACATAATCCAAGGGGCTCGCCGTTTTCTACGATCGCATACGGATACACTTTCAAGAAAAGCGCCATCTGCGGATTCATATCAACACCTACCCCAAAGGACCAGTGCTTGTCTAAGCCCGCAGGCACATGATTAATCGCATATAAAAGCGCCAAACCCAATAAGGGATTGGACATCGTCATGAACGTAATGCGACATTGCGTCGGATGCCCAACGACCGGCGCGGCCTGAATCGTCAACTCGCCCATCAAACGCGAGAACGTCGTCGTTAACGCGTCCACTAACGTTTCAATATCGCCCTCTTGATAATAGCGATACAAAATCGCTTCACGTTCTTTAAAGCCTTCCCAGAAATGCGCAATACGTTCTTTAAACGGATAGTGCTTTAATAAATCACTGACCGCTAAATTGCACTTTTCGACATAGCCTAATAAATCATCACGTAAGGCGGGATCACGAAGTGGATCAACCCCCTTTAACCCCGCACGAAAATATTCACGCGCCGTCCCTGGTTGATTTAACCCATAGAGCGATACCCCCATGCGGAAGTTCCAAAGCGGCTCATGAATCATCGCTTCATCCATCGCTTCAAGAACCGTTTTCGCATCCTGAAAATGACGCATATTAATCAGACACTTCGCTAAAAGCATCATCGTGTCGGGCGTATGCTCATCATAGGAATACTGCGAGAGTTCATCAATCACACTCGTTAAAGCGGCATGGTCGTCAATGTGGGTCGAGAGCTCAATGAGCTCTTCAATAGGACGATGCTTGGTCATATCGTCTCCTATTTCAATAAGAGGGGTTACAGGGGTCTGTTGAGAAAAAAGCGCTATCAAGGCAAAACTTCTCTCTCAGAGTCTTTTCTAACTTTAGAAGGTTGGTGAGCTTTTCGCAAGATCGATTTCACCACTCATGGATTTTAGTAAGAAAATGACAGGAGATTTACATGGGGTTTCCCCGTGCCACACCCCAAAGCCCCAAGCACTCAAGGCTCCCCTATTGCGAGAGAAACGCCCTATGTTAGAATGAAAGCTCTTAGCCTAAAGCTTGAAAATCAAGCGTTTGACCACATGGCAACCCCGCCTGGGGGCTGCCCTTTTGAGAGTCCTATGAATCCCCTTACGTTAGAACCTAAAAACGGTGACTTCGTTCAGTATTTAAAAGC
>CAMYAA010000217.1 GCA_947253615.1 uncultured Sutterellaceae bacterium | reverse complement strand
ACACACTGCATATCGTCGGCAGCGTCAGATGTGTATAAGAGACAGGAAGAAGCCATCGCTTTAGGGGCTAAGCTCCACGGGATTTCGATTGAAGACGCGAAGAAGTTGGCGGATTGGTCGAACTACTACCAGTACTTGAACCAAACCGACATCGACGGCTTGAAGGCTGACTTGGCCTTCTTGAAGTCGCAAGGTAAGGTTCAGGGTTACTTGGACGTTGAAAAGTTGGTCTTACCGACCGCTTTCGCACCGAAAGCTAAGTAATCTCGACGATTAGCCCGAGGGCGAAAGACCCGAAGGCACACGATCGAAAAAAATGGGGGCGAAGTGCTTGTGATAACCACAAGCCTTGGCCCCCAAAATCGTGGTGCATTCCTCGGAATGAATGCACTACAGAGACTCAATTGAATGCATGGAAAAACAAAACAGCGAGTTAGAGCATCGATTCAAAGTCCTTCTTAGGGCAGTGTCCTAAAGGGCGCACAAAACTACTCTTCAGTTTCATAGCTCGCTTGACTACAGGATCGATTGTCAAGGGAGCGTGGCTACTGGCCTCTCTTCACCAATGCCCTAATTCACTGTTTATAGGGATTGTACTGTCAGGGTTTATACGTATATGAAAGCAAACGTTTCGAGGGGTATCTCTTTATCTCTAAGGTTGATTTAAGTTTAGCTTTCGCAAAACCTAAGCAATGCCTTGGTAGAGAATGCTACTAAAGGAAAAGGACGCTCACTCTACGAATGTCCTTCTCGAAAAAATTCACCCTATGAGCAGGTTCCTCTGCAACACTTTGTCACGGCTTCTGGTCTTTAATGAGCTGCTGGAAGCGTTCGGACTTAATGGGTTGGACCATCTTGTCGCAAAATTCTTGGTGCACCGACAAGACCGATTCACGAATCGTCTTACAGTCGGAGCGTTGACGCAAGGCCTGACGGGCCTCATCCAAGAGCATCTGATCTTCAACGATCGTCCCGTCCACATGGTTTTTAGGCATGAGTAAGAAGTACGGGCCGTTTTCCACCAGAATCATGCCATCGTCATGATGGAAATAAAAGTGAATCCCGCGCTTGGAGCGTGGATCGTAGAAGTAATAGGCTTCGGACTTCGCCTGATAATCATCAATCCCATCGACGCCAATTAAGGGCATGCCCACCAACTGCGAGCGATCAATGCTTTTCATCAAGCTAGCGCGAAGCTTTTCGTCCACGGGGTACCACTTCGTTTCGTCCTTGAAGAACACTTCCAAGTGCGTTTCCGGAACGCGATAAGCAGCAAGTAACTTCGACAATTCCGAGCCGTTCGTTAAAAAGTACGCCTCTGGACTCGGGAAAAAGCCCAGACGTGGATGATCCACGATGGGATTACGCACCTCACTAATGTGGGGCGCCATACTCTTTAAATAGTCGAGCGCCACGAAATCCGTCGGCGCATAGTTATTGACGTTAAAGGGACGATCAGAGAAGAGTTCACCCAAGGAATTAAAGATCAAACGCTGGCCTTTGTGCCACCCTTTACTATCAGCCCAGTCTTGCACAGCACTCGCGACCACGCCGTTCGGGTAGAACGTCAAGACGGTCTTGACCAACTGATGCTCTTTGGCTTCCACCACGATGGCATAAGGACGATAGTGCCACTGCGTTAATTTCGGAGGATCGAGCTTAATGGCTTCAGCCGGCTGCGCGAAATACGGCACCCCAGTGGTTTTCGTAAGGCTATTGACTTGGTAGTACGGGTTACGAACCAATTTCGGGGCTAATGTAGTTTCATAAGCCAGGCCCGTTAACGACACAAACGTATGGGGGGCTTCCCCTTCCCCAAAATGGAAATACGTGACGTAGCCGCGCCCGAAGAGATTTCGAATCGTCTGGGGATAGGCTTTATCAAGCATGAACGTCTTCGGACGGGGGTTCTTATTGATATTCCAAACCAACATACGATTGGGCAACTCCGCAAAGTCCGATGTGCCAAAGCGTTTCCCATTGATAAAGAATTCAATCCCTTTAGGACGATGCGTCCACAAGTCCAAACGTAAATTACCGTCGTAGTGATAGCGGACGCCTGTAAAAGGCTTTTCCGTCGTGCGATTGGCTTCTAAGCATTCCCCAAAGGCGTTTACCGTTAATTCGGGAGCGTATGTATCTTTAGACCAGAACCATTGAGGATTAAACATACTATAGGGACTCAAGCTCGAGTACCCAGCAAAGAGGAAGAAGAACACGCCTTCAATCAACACGACCACGGTGCCGAAAAAGAGACTTAAGCTCAATTTCTGACGAGCCGCAATGGCGTTTCCCCAAAAGCCCAAGGCTGTATTTAATAAATAAAGGACAAGCATCCCCACCGAAAACACAATCATGTTCATCGGTGCCGCGGTCGCAAAGACAATCCAAAGCGCGATTAACACCACAATCGAAAGCCCGGTCCAAAAGTCCGCTTTTTTATAGCCGACCAAGAATCCCGAGATCCCCGACATGACCGGTAAGAGCCATTCGAGCTGGGTTAAAAAGCGCAAGTACGCGAGCTGAAAAGACTGATACGTTAAAAAGTCCACGAAGGCAATCGCCACGAGACTTAACGTCCAGACCATCAGCATGTTCATCACCAGACCCATGTTACGCTCCGCCTAAAATCCACTCGCCGAGGGAAAGTTTGTAGAACGCGTTTGGTGTTTTATTAAAAATTAGCCTCCAAGTCCTGGTCATTTAAATGGTCAAAATCCGCAATAAGAAAACAAAACACGATTTTTCAAGCCGTTACAGAACCCATAACTTTACATACAAAATCTGAAAAACCGAAAAGATTTTACACCACCATTATCAACGAGATTACCAAAGCTCGCATCTGTTTTAACCACTAGTTTAAAACGTATAGAAGAAACACCAATAGTGCTAGTTATCAAGGGTTAGCTCGGACTCTGAGCGATTATCCAAGGGCGGTAGAAAGCCTATTTCCCCCTATTTAGAGTGACTAAAACCTTAGGAATTTTGGGTTTGCATCGTCCCACAAAACAAAAATCGTAGAGTTGAGAACAAAAGAGCGAATAGGAAAAGCGAAGTTAAAGGACGACTTTGCTAAACTAAAGGCATTGAGGAGTGATCCTCGCTTTGATAAACCGACAATGACCGACGACACATTACGACCATTAGCCGTTATTACTGGTGCCTCGAGTGGTATTGGCCGCGAATTAGCGATTAAAGCCGCCATGCGAGGGTATCGACTTTTATTAGTCTCTCGCAATGAATATGCCCTGCGTGAATTAGAACGCACTCTCCACACCCGTGTGGACTATCTCGCTTTAGATTTAACCAAAGATGGGTCCGTGGACCGCATTTGCTCCTGGTTAAGTGAGCATGATTTAGTGCCTGAAATCCTGATTAATAACGCAGGTTTTGGGGCCTTTGGGCCGGCTATTCAAATGGATACGGGGCATTTATCCCGCATGATTCATTTAAATGTGGATGCATTCTGTCTCTTATACACATCTCCGAGCCCACGAG
>CAMYAA010000216.1 GCA_947253615.1 uncultured Sutterellaceae bacterium | reverse complement strand
ATTTTCTCCATAGATGGCTAAATCGCCTTTATCTCCGAATTCAACTTCTAAGCCGTTGATTGTTGTGACGTCCTTTGCAAAAATACCTGTACCTTCATTGATAGTCATTTTTGCAGGTTTGATGGTGTTGTCTTCTTTCTTCTCGCCTAACGTGAGGGAAACGCCTTCAGCAACAGCGACGCCGAGACTCTTTTCATCATTGACACTAATATGACTGCCTTCACCTAACGTAAGGGTCTTGTCAGTATTGGTAGATATGTTGGCATAGACACCAATAGCTCCGCTATTGGCTTCAATGTTCGTATTTTTTACGGTATAGGAAATTGGTGTGTAAAGGCCGATACTGTCCTTGCCAACAATTGTGATGGTTGGGATATGAGACGTTGTACCGTTAGATTCTTTTTGCCCCATTGCTTGAAGGGGGTTGTTGAGATAGAACCCAATACTCTTATTAGCTTTAACGGAGACAGAACCAGTAAACGTACTGTCCCTGTCTCCCGCGGAATAAATCCCAATAATGCCTTCAAGGTTATTTTGGGACTCTTCTGCTCCTGCTGTAGGAGTAGCGCCTCCAGCTGTCGTTGAGGAGGCTTGAGCCTTCTTTTCTGCGGTTACTACGGTAGCAAAATCAATATTTGAGCCAGTTGCATAGATCCCAATGGCGTTATTGCTCGTTGCAACAATCTTATTCGTGGGACGATCTCCAGTGTCCACGGTGTTGATTTGCCCAGCGCCAACGTCATCAAGAATAAGCCCGATTTTATCTGTTTTGATCTGCCCAGCAAGTGTTGCGTTGAATTTGGAACCACGGAGATAAGCGCCAATTGCATTGCCTTGAGCATTGATAGTGCCGTTGTTTTTGACGATTGCATTTGGTGTGCTTGCGTTAGCTGTGCCTTCAACAATTAAGCCTATACCATGGTTCTTAACAGTAATAGAGCCCGATTGATTGTTAGTGAATGTAGCCGTTGGTTCTGCAGCTTCGCTATCCGTTTTGACTCTAGGTTTAACAATAGCGATGGCAGCATTAGCTACGGTGGTATCCAGAGATAGATTTTGAGTGTTGTTTACTGTGCCAGAGTTGATAGCAAAAATTGCTTTAGCTTTCTCACCAGATAAGGTGATTTGATTGTTTCGACTGATTATCTAAAGAAAAGACGATAGGAGCCGAACTCTTGACTTCACTGTTATTAGTTAGGGTGGATTTTTTAAAGGCGTATTCAACCCAGTTTAGTGGAGCTGGATTATCTGCTAGCTTATAACTTAAAGGTTGCCATGTAGTGGCGTTTTCATAATACGCTAGGATGGCTGGCTTACTCGCGTTATTTTCTGTGACGCCGTTAAGTATGATTTGGTGACCGTTGTAATTGATGGTTCCGTTTTTCACCACAAAGCCGACCGCGCCATCTTTAAGATTGAGGTTTAAATCTCCCTCTAAAGAGAGGGGCCCTTTATCGAGCACAACCCCAATGGCATTCTCGGAAACGGTTAAGGAACCAGTCCCCGTTATTTTGGTTTCTTTAAGCTCTGGAACAGCATGGGCATCAGGGGCTGGGCTTGTTGACGGTTGTTTTTCTTGTCCTGATACATAGAGCCCAATGCCTGAGTGTGCGTCCAAGTTGAGGTTTTCAATGCTCCCCCCTTGGTTTAACAGTCCAATGCCAGGATTCGAAAGGGTTAGTTTCCCCGTTGAGGTTTCAGGAGCTGTGTTGTTATCAAAATGGATTGTCCCTCCGTTGATAACGGAGAAAACAGGCGTATGCCCTTCAGCAACTGGGGTTTCGTTAAATGTGATTTCTTCCTTTAACGTGACTTTGCTATCAGTGTCAACATTGGTGAAGACGTTCGGGTAATTAATTGTCCCCGAGTTTAACGATAAGGAAGCTCCCCCCCCCGTAACTTTGTAAGCCAAGGATCCTGTGATTTTATTCTCATCTGTCTCATGAACAGCGATGGGGATAGAATTAGACAATTGAACATTATCTAGATACACACCGATCGTGTTGTTGGACTCTTGGATAATGGGAGAAGCATTATTGGTGTCAGTAGTTAGGGTACGTTCCCCCGTATCGTTAGCATCCGTGCCTTTCCCAAAATAAATACCTATTGCATTGTCACCCTTTAAATGAATATGGGTATTTTCACCAAAGGCTACATTGGCTCCCAGAGACTCAAGCGACATGGCTTTTTCTTGGACGGAAATGTCGCCTTCATTGAAAGTAATCAATGAATTTGGTTTAGTCGCGATGGCTAAGATTTCATTAGGATGAAGAGTTTGCTCAGTGGCTTGCTCCCCTTGTTTGAAAGTAAATCCAGCCGTGTCTTTAAGGATATAGGCAATATTTTTCCCAGTATCTTCAGGACCAAGTTTTCGTGTGAACTTGACCCATGTTTTGAAGTTAGGGGTATTGTCAATGGGCGTAGTTGTGGTAGTAGAGCTTGTTTCTGTTGACGCAGTCTCTGTTGCGGGTGTTGAAACAGCTGTAACGCTTTCCGGAGAGGTTAAATAATAGATCCCAACGGTGTTGTTAGATTTATTAGTGACCGTGTTATCGATGTTGAGTTCGGCTAACGTCATTGAGGAGTCTTGAAGGATAATCCCAGTATTTTCTGAACTATCTTTATTCGTAAAGATAATCGTGCCTAAACTATCAATCGAAGATCCTTTATTTGCAAAAACCCCATACCCATTTAAACCAACGGAAATCTTGTTTGTCTCGTTAGAGACGTTATCAGACGTTAATAATTTGGCCCCTTCGAGGTAAATGCCGATAGAGTGGAGATTATCCGCGCTATCTCCTATGGTAATGGATCCGTTTTGCTTAACAAGGTTATTATCTAATTGCTTTAGAAGAGGATTGATCGCGTAAATGCCAATACCATTGCTTCCTAAGGAAACGGTTCCGTTATTAACAATAGACATTGTTGGTTCAGTGTTTTCTTTATTTACCTGACTATTGGCATAAATACCGATGTTGTTATCACCGCCAACGTTAATTGTTCCTTCGTTAGTGATGTTAGGATTATTAATACTGTAAATACCTAGGGCATTACTATGTTCCCCTTTTTTCTCAACATTAATGGTCCCATTGTTAATGATATTTGCGTAATTTGTGTATAGGCCTGCGCTAGTGGCGGTGACATCAGACAGTCGGTCTACCGTAACCGTTGTATCTTTACTTACGTGTATCCAGGAAGATTCGTTGTCGGAAAGTTTTTGGATGTCTGGCGTTGAGGTCATATATAACCCAACAAGACGCCCGCCTAAGTTATTGATTAGTGTTTCTTTACCCAGTTGAAGCGTTACGTCCTTGTCTGCTTGAATTCGACCTTTTTGAATGACAATATTGTTGTAGAAAGTTTTTCCAGATTCATCAGTATCTGTATAGGTTAATGAATTATCTAAAGTTAATGAAGGTCGACTGAAAGCCGCAAGCGTATAGTTTTCAGCTTTTTTATTTGTTGCGGGATCAACTTGAGGAATAATATTGTTGTGTTTAT
>CAMYAA010000215.1 GCA_947253615.1 uncultured Sutterellaceae bacterium | reverse complement strand
TCACCATTGGTGGAGAGCTCTTCAAAGGTCTTATCACCATCAACGTTGGCTAAGTCGATAATCGAAATATCGAACGTACCACCACCCAAGTCATAAACCGCGATCTTGTGATCGGTGTTGCCGCCCTTGTCTAAACCAAAGGCTAAAGCAGCCGCCGTCGGTTCGTTAATAATACGCTTGACTTCTAAGCCAGCAATACGACCCGCATCCTTCGTGGCTTGACGCTGAGCGTCATTGAAGTAAGCCGGCACCGTAATCACGGCTTCCGTCACGGTTTCGCCTAAATAGTCTTCAGCCGTCTTCTTCATCTTACGAAGCACTTCAGCCGAAACTTGTTGCGGAGCTAAACGCTTGCCCTGGGCTTCAACCCAAGCCGCACCGTTGTCAGCGCTCACAATCTTGAAAGGCATTAACTTGATGTCTTTCTGAACTTCCGGATCGTCATAACGACGGCCGATCAAACGCTTCACCGCAAATAAGGTGTTCTTCGGGTTCGTCACGGCTTGACGTTTCGCAGGCGCACCCACTAACACTTCACCGTTGTCCATGTACGCAACGATCGAAGGCGTCGTACGAGCACCTTCCGAGTTTTCAATCACTTTGACGTGGTCACCGTCCATCACAGCCACAGCCGAGTTGGTCGTACCAAGGTCAATACCAATAATTTTTGCCATAATCTTTTCCTCTCTTTCCTATCGAAGTCTTGCTATCGAATAAGTCTTACACTCGAGCACTGTCGTACCCGAACGCTTATCGCTTTAGCAGAGAATTTGTTTGGGTTGAACATCAGGACTAAACCCTTTGTTCATTGCCTTTATTCCCTATATGGGGCTCGGTCTAAAAATTTCAAGGGACCGAATAAAGACTATTTACACTTTGTGCGTTATTGCGCGACGCTGACCATCGCGGGGCGTAACACACGGTCCGCAATCATCCAGCCACGCTGGAAGACCTGAACCACCATCCCCGAGGTTAACCCTTCGGGCGCGGGCACCATCGCAATCGCTTGATGCTGATGCGGATCAAACGCCTGACCCTGAGGATCAATGGGCTTCATCCCGGAGACATCTAAAGCGTGCACTAATTGACGATACGTCACTAACATGCCTTCACGTTCAGGGCTTTCTTCGGCCAGGGCTTCCAACGCTTTTTCCAAGCTGTCCACCACGGGCAATAAGTTTTCAGCAAACTTTTCCACCCCAAACTTGCGAGCTTTCTGAACATCTTCCGCACAACGACGACGAACATTTTCCATCTCCGCCATCGCACGAACGTACAAGTCATACTGCTCGACATATTTCGATTCAGCCAATTCCAACTTTGCACGCAAGCTCTCTACCGTATCCTCACAAGGCGCTTGAGCCTCCGTTTCGGGGGCTTGCCCCTGAGAAGAGCAACAGCATTCCTCCGTGCACGGCGCTTTCGCGTCCTCCGTCGGTTTTACTTCTTGCTCCAAGTTGTCTTTGTTGCATTGCGTCATGAATAATCTCTTTGGTTAGTTAACCCAACATTGGGCTAGTTCAACGAGTTATAGGTCATATGGGGATGAATCTCAAAAAACCAAGTCGGCAAACAAAAAACGCCTTCTCGGAGGACGAGAAAGCGTTCTTCTTCAGATGAGCGCCAGGTTATTCAATCCAACCCGCGAGCTCTTCTTTCATAATGGTCATATACGCTTCTATCGCTTCGGGCGAATCATTGAGCGCAAGGACATAGCCGTAATGAAGGGGTTCTGAGCCTTGATAATTCTCACGATACGTTTGCGCTAAACTCAACCCGATTTCTTCCAACGACTCTAAGCAGTCGCACGCAAACCCAGGACACATCACATCAAGGGGCACACCGTCTTTAGCTAGTGCACTAGCGCGATCAATAGCAAAGGGTTCCACCCACGGATCACGCCCAAAGCGGGATTGGAAGCACACTTCCACTTGTTCGTTAGTGAGGCCCAACGCCCTTTGTAACGCCTTGGCCGTGGCATAACAGCGATCACGGTACACGTCACCCTTTTCGACCCCGGCCACCGGCACCGAGTGGAAACTCATCAATAATTTCCCACCCTTTTTCACCGCACTCGGATGCGTTTCCCAATAGGCCGACACGCGAGCACGTAACGCTTCAATATAGGCAGGATGAACGTAATAGTCCTCTAACACGCGACACTGCGGAAAACTGCGCTCTTTGAGAGCAACCTGATAAACCGCATCCACGCAAGAGACCGTGGTGTGCGGACAATATTGCGCAAAATGAGGAAAGACCAATAAGCGTTCAATCCCCTCGGCCTTCATCGCTTGACAAACCTCGGCCACGCTCGGCTTCCCGTAGCGCATACTCCAAAAGACGCGAACCCCTTCTAAGGACGTGCCCACAAACGCCTTTTCAAGGGCCTCGGCCACGCGACGGGTGTTCACAATCAACGGAGAACCTTCCTCAGTCCAAATATGGCGATAGAGCTCAGCCGATTTTTTCGGACGAACACGCAAAATAATCCCGTGAAGAATGGGCCACCACTTCCAACGCGGCAATTCCACAATACGTTGATCGCTTAAAAATTCCGCTAAGTACTCGCGAACAGCAGCGGGGTCAGGACGCTCAGGACTACCAGTGTTAATGAGCAAAACAGCTGTTTTTTTCAGGGTCGCCATAAATTTTCTACTACGTGTGCACCAGGAAATGGTGCCGATAAAAAAAGAGGGGAATATCGCTATTCCCCCGTATTTTGAAGTGTGATTCTTAACAGAGTCTTGACACGCTCTGTTATAGCCCTGTGTCGAAATAACGCATGACGCGTTCGGGCAAATACAAAATATTGCCAGGTCGCTTACCCGCAGGAAAGCCAATGTGGCCCCCGTCGGTCGGAAAGTCCAAACGGACCGTCGAACTCACTTCGTTGGGTTTAGGTAAAGCCCAAGCGGCAAAAAAAGGATCGTTTTTGGCGTTCAATAACAGTAACGGAACACGAACACCCCCTAAATAGGGCTTGGCAGAACACTGCGTCCAATAGTCCATCGCATTATCAAACCCATGAACACGCGCCGTGTAGTAATTGTCAAAGTCGTACATCGTTTTGACATTGGCCACCTCGTCTGCCTTGAAAATGTCCGGGAACATTTTGGACTTTTCCTCGAGCTTCACCAAAAGCGTCTTTAAGAACATGTTTTCATAAAAAACATTCACGCCTTTACTCATGCGCTCAGAGCCCACGACCAAATCCAAGGGCGCGCCAATACTCACGGCAGCACGAAGGAAATTCGCATCCTCGCCCACTTGCCCTAAGTAGTGCGAGAGCTGATTGCCCCCTAAACTCACGCCGACGGCATACATCGGTGCGTTGGGATAGCGCGCATGAATGCTCGAGAGCACAAAACCACAATCGTCATTGTCGCCCGCAAAGTACGCACGGGGTAATCGATTGATCTCACCCCCACAACTGCGAAACATCGCGACCACGCCACGCCAACCACGCTTCGTACACTCGTCCATTAACGCCAACGCGTAATGACTCTGACTATCCCCTT
>CAMYAA010000214.1 GCA_947253615.1 uncultured Sutterellaceae bacterium | reverse complement strand
TATCTGGCTACGAACCAGAGGGTCGTGGGTTCGAATCCTGCCAGCCGCACCACACTCCTCCTTGAAGGAGACTACCGAAGCGTTGTTCAAAAGAACAGCGCTTTTTGTGTTTATTTCCCGTTGTTTTTTTTAATTTTTACTGATCGTTTTCTCTCAGGGTTTGTCTGCAGACAATTCGGATTTTCCCGAGCTCACCCTTCGTTTACCCCTAGTAAAATTTGCACAATTTTTCAGCATTTTTACAACCTATTGATATATCGGGCTTGGGCGAATGTTTTCACAAAAAACACCCTAGTTATCCACATTTTCTGTGAATAACTATGAATAACTTTTCTCACTTATATTTGGTATTGACTTTTTCTTCCTTGTGTCTCAAGGGCTTAGAAACAGAAAACCCCCTTGGGAAAAGTTATCCGCAAGGGGGTTCAAGCTGTTAACAAGATTTTGCTTATCGACGGGTATAACAATAAAAGTCGACCGCGTAATCACGCTCGGGTGTTGGCGGTAAGGTCTCGATTTTTTCGATCGTCCAATCGGCTGGATTGAGTTCGGGGAAGGTGGTATCACCCACGAATTCTTTCTCAATTTGCGTTAGCCAAATTCGCTGTGTTTTATCCAATCCTTCGCGGAACAAAACGCCCCCACCGATGATAAAAACTCGAGCTTCATTAGCGACTAAATCGAGGGCGGCCTCGAGGGAATGCACGACTTCGCAGCCTTCACTTTGGTAGTCCGTATTACGCGTCACGATGATATTACGGCGCCCTGGCAAGGCTCGACCAATCGACTCATGCGTCTTGCGGCCCATGATAATGGGACAACCCATGGTGACCTTCTTAAAGTGTTTGAAATCCTCGGGGATATGCCAGAGCATTTCGTTATTGCCCCCAATGACGCGGTTGGCGGCTTGGGCAACGATCATTTCCAATTGCATGGGGTAACTCCCGTGAGTAAATGAATAAAAAGCGACGGTCGCTTTGGGATTGTATTGGATTTCGTACGATGGGGCGTGCGAGCGTCCTTCATGGAAAAAAACTCTTGCCCGAGACCGATCCCCAAAGCAAGAGTTTTTCTTTCCCCCTGAAACGCGTCTAAGCGCCCTCCTCGTTAGACCGAGACTTCGGCCTTGATGTGAGGATGGGGATTGTAGTCCACGATTTCGAAATCTTCGAAGCGATAGTCAAAGATCGAATCGGGCTTACGATGAATCACGAGCTTCGGATAGGGACGCGGTTCGCGCGAGAGTTGCAACTCGGCCTGCTCGAAGTGATTGTTATAGAGGTGAACGTCCCCACCGGTCCAAACGAAGTCCCCGACCTTGAGGTCGCACTGTTGCGCGATCATATGCGTTAACAACGCGTAGCTCGCGATATTAAAGGGCACGCCCAAGAACGTATCGCAGCTACGTTGATAGAGCTGACAGCTCAACTTTCCGTCAGCCACGTAAAACTGGAATAAGCAGTGGCAAGGCGGTAAGGCCATTTCTTCGATCAAGCCAGGGTTCCAAGCACAAACGATCAAACGGCGGGAATCCGGATTATGCTTGATCTGATCCATTAAATTGGAAATCTGATCGACGTGACGACCGTCAGGGGTAGGCCAGCTGCGCCATTGCACGCCATAGACCGGCCCCAAATCACCGTTTTCGTCGGCCCATTCATCCCAAATACGCACGTTATTGTCTTTGAGATATTTAATATTGGAAGAGCCGCTTAAAAACCACAACAATTCATGAACGATCGAGCGAATATGGAGTTTTTTCGTCGTGATGAGTGGAAACCCCTCGTTCAAATCGAAACGCATCTGGTAGCCAAAGATCGAACGCGTACCCGTGCCGGTACGATCCGTCTTTTGGGTTCCATGCTTATAGACGTGTTCGAGCATCGTCTCGTACTGATTAAACATGTCAGCGCTCTCCTTTCAATCTAAATCTCCAACAAGAGGACGGATTATAACGAGCCCCTCTAAGAAGGCAATATCGCAAAAGCGTCACTTTTGTTTTGGCCATCAGCCTTGATTACAATACTTTTGTATCGTACCGAAGAATTCTTAACACTCTGCAATTTAGCATCAATTTTTTGCAATGCGAAAACCTCGTGATTATCGTTGCGAAAACGACCATATTTTTGAAGCCTGGCTCAGTAGCGACACGGACTGGCGAGAATCTGCCCGTGTGGGTGAATTGCGTTGCCCGTTTTGTCAGGGTTTTGTCCTAGAACGCTTGCCCTGCGCGCCCAACTTCAAGCGTGTGGAAGGGACCACGCGTACCGACGTCAATACCGATTTTGAGCAACGTCAAGCCCACAAAAAACAAGAAGAAGCGCAAGCTCACGCCTATCGCGCCCTCAAAGCCTGGGTCGCGAGTGCCAAAGACGTCGGCACAGCCCTCCCTCAAGAAGCACGCCGTCAGCGTGAGGCCACTGGCCCCAAGGTTCCCTTAAAAGGGCAATGCTCGCCCCAAGAGGCAGAGCGCCTTTGGGAAGAAGGCATTCCTGTGGTGCCCTTACCAAAACACTTGACGGACAAATCGAACTAGCGCGCCTTTTTTCACCCAAAGGCGAGCCCCGTTGCAGGGGTAGTGCTAAAGTAGAATTCTTCACGCTTCAAAATTCGCTAGACTTAGGAGCATTCTCAAAAAATCACTGGAGTTATCCCACGATGACCGAGCATCAATCTCAAGAATTCGCCCCCCATCCTGCTGTGGATTTAACCGACCAGAACATGATATTTCTTGTTCTTGAAGAGTTAGGGATTGCGTCGATTCAGAATTTCTGGCTGCAAGCGCACGAGCCCGAGCACGAAGATGCGGCTCGTATTCAAGAGCAAGCCTTGGAATTTTTAGACGACTTGACGGAGATGCTGGCCAACCCTGGCGACGGTGAGCGTGTGGTGGATAACGGATGGACCGGGGACAAGCTCTGTGATTTCTTGCGTGCGCATTTGCCGAGCGCTTTGAATGTGGGCCCCTTAGAAGGCAACAATACGGACGTCGCACGCTTTGCGCTCGAAGCCTACGTCGCCGACATCAAACTCTTAACGGACATGGACGAACAAGAGCAAATGATGGGCCGCAAATTGGATCCCAAGATCTATATCGACTTTATGAAAGCTTGGTCGGGGATCTTCTCGGGTAAGGACACCACGCTCGAATTACCCATGGCATTAAACCTTTATAAGGCTCGCCATCGTTAAGCGTTAGACTCCCATATTTGTGGGATTTTGCTAAAAAAAGCACGAGATTTTTTTGAACTCGTGCTTTTTTAGTCTTTTTCGTGTATACTTCCACTTCTCAACAAAATGCTTAGGCAGTTAACCTACGTTCCGCTCTAGGAGCTCTAAGCGTTGAGCGACAATTAGGAAGGATGGCAGAGTGGTTGATTGTACCGCCCTGGAAAGGCGGCATACGGAAATTCCGTATCGAGGGTTCGAATCCCTCTCCTTCCGCCAATTTGGGATCTAAAGAGGTCTAAAATAATCTCTGAAACCCCTAGTTAGACTAAGGTAAAAGACGAAAATAGCGTCCAAAGTTGTCTAAC
>CAMYAA010000213.1 GCA_947253615.1 uncultured Sutterellaceae bacterium | reverse complement strand
TGCATATCGTCGGCAGCGTCAGATGTGTATAAGAGACAGGGTTCCAGCTGTCCACGATGTGCCCTTCGACACTTCGTCAACAAAGAAGACATCATTATTAGTACTCTTTAAGACAATCGAGCCATCACGAGTTAAGCCCTCAGTATCAATCTTTAATCCGTTGGCTTCGCCCAACGTAATACTGCTAAGCGTGACATCGGGAGCTAATTTGATATTGAGATTTGAGTTTTCCTTGTCATTGTTTAAAGCCACCTGGATGTTCTTATCTCCTTTGACGGCTAAAACAGAACGATAGTTGACTTTATTGGTTGTTTCACCAACCTTGAGCGTAAAGCCTTGAGTACGTTCAAACAACTGATTGCCATTAATCGCATCGGTTGAACCCTTTGCAACTCTACCATCAGCAACCCCTGTAATCACACGGAGTTTATCCTTCGAACCTACAGAAATAACACCTCCAGACTGACTCGTATTGCCCGTATCACCTAACTGAATAGAAGCTTCAGCGACAGAACCAGCCCCTAATGCAACATTACCCTCTCCCTTGGCCTTGGAGCCTGCGCCAATCGCCAAGGTATTATCACCTTCTGCTTTGGCTTCTTTACCATAAGCGCTAGCATTGTCACCTTTAGCCTCAGCACGTGCTCCAACAACCGTGTTGCCGTTACCATTGTTTTTGGCATTCTTACCAATCACAACGTTTTCATCACCAGTCGTTTGGATGCCAGAGCCGTTGACGGTATTGTCATTGCCACCGACCGTATTATCGGAACCAGTGACAGTGTTACCGTTCGCAGGCTTACCATCTTCGCCAACCTTATTGTTTTGGCCAGTAATGACATTGCCCTTACCGATACTCTGATTATCTTTACCCGTGACGACGTTACCCTGAGATTCCTTATCTTTAGTCGTCCCCTGGGTGCCATCAACCACATTGTTTTTACCCGTGACCTGATTACCATCACCCTTATTGGTATTGTCGCCAATACCTGCGGACGAAAGTTTTTGGATTAACCCCTCACGTACACTAAAGAGTTGACCACCGTTCACGGCATCTAACGAGTGTTCACCAATTAGACCTGCGGCAACATTTTGAAGGCGACGACCGTCAAAATTAACCAATCCCTTCGGAGCTTCTGAATTGTCGAGAGCTTCCATACCTAAGGTCTTATCCGATTTTGGTGTCTCGACCGTCGCTTGGCTGTTAAACGCAATGTGTTGTGCGTTAAGACCTAACACCTTATCGTTAGACTTCAACCCATTCGCTTTCCCAAAGGTTAAGGCGTCAGTGGTCAATACCACCTTCGGACCATTGTCTTTGGTCGAAATCGTCAGCTGATCAGCCCCGTATACAGAAGTCTTTGACGCAGACTTCACGGTTAAACCATCCGTCGAAAGCGTGCTCGATAAACCAGATTCGCCAGAGACAACGACACTCTGTCCATTCGTGGACAGTGCTTTGCCTTGAATTGATAACTTAACCTTAGCATCGTTCTCACCCGTCAACGTTAAGGACTTCGCACTCAAATCGTCTTTGAGCGAGAGTTTAATCGTGTTCGGACTGTTTTCTTTTGCCTTAGTCGTTTCAATCGAAACATTGGCATCCGACGTTAACTTCAAAGTCGCATCCGAGCCCAAATCAAACGCCTCTGCCCCACCATTTTTCAAATGAACCGGCTTACTCTGACTTTCAACCGTCGTTTTAATGGCCTTTAATTGAGCAACATTGACGGCATCGTGATCATCAACACCTTCGGCAATATGCGTTAATACGCGGTACTTACCGTCAGCGCCGAAAGACACTTCACCAACCACCCCCTTATCTTTCTGAGGTTGATCAATAACACGTTCTGCAGCACTATTTGCACCAATAGCTACGGAATTACTCTGGGTCACTTTAGCCTTCGTACCAAGCACTGTAGCCAAATCGATCTTGGTGTTTTCTTCACCCGCTTTAGCGCCAGTGCCCATAACGAGATTGTTATTCCCATAGCCTTTAGCCTGATAACCTAAAAGGGCATTATCACTGCCTAAGGCTATTATTTCATTACCTACAGCAACGTTATTTAAGCCAATGAGTTTTCCCTTATTACCGACGAGAACGGCATTCCCTTCGTCAGAATTAATCGCCTCAACCTTATCTACGATACTGTTAGAGCCCAGCAAGATACTGTTATTCATATTCGAACGAGCAGTTTTGGCATCTAGTTCCTTACCTTCCTTCGTGGGGACAAGATGGCCTAACTGGTTATTTTGACCCAACAAGGTATTGGCTTGACCATTCGTTTGGTTATCGCGCCCAAGCATCGTGTTGATATTACCGTTAGTACGGTTATTTGCCCCTACGATTACATGATGGTCACCCTCGGCTGTACCCCCAAAGGCGTTCGTATTGTTGTTACCAATAACGACATGCTCTTGACCGACCATATCATTGTCTCGACCAATGATCTGACTCGAACCAGACTTATCTTTATTCTCTCCTAGACCAGCCTTCGAGAAAGCCATCTTCGAGTTTTCTAACAGCGCGCGCCGTTTCAAACAATTGAGAACCATTAATCGCATCAGTAGATCCCTTGGCAATCAAACCTGCGGCAACATTCATCAAACGTGTCGCTGATTCTTTCGACCCGAAGCACACTACGCCATGCTTGCTTTCTTTACCTCCAATATTGTCCTTATTAATCGCTAAGGAACTGGCGTTATCCATCGGGACAAACTCAGAGGTAAATACATTGTGACCTAACGACGTCGGGTTGCTCTCATCAACAGTCGTATTAGCATTTTGACCAATTAAGAGATCAACCACACCCGCCGTTTCTGCGAAGTGAATACCCGAAGATTTCGAATTAACGGTGTAGTTAAGGCCAGAATTCGTCATTACAACTTGTTCACCGTTTTTCTTAACTTCCAGACCATCTGCGCTAAGTACATTCGTACCCGTCGTTACACGTTCTACAATCAAATTATTTTTAAGTGCAAACTGAGCAGACTTACCCGTTTTATCGAGCGTCAACGCAATATTGTCACCGGCCTTCAAGCTTAGAGCATCGCCAGGCGAAAGTTCAAACGCTTCACCCGAAACACTACCATGACCTGTCGCTTCAGCAGCAATCGAAATAGGACGTGTAGCCGCCGACTTAACCGCTTTTAACTGGCCCAAATTAACCGCATCCGTATCTTCTGTACCCGCGTGAACACCGGTAATCACACGATCCCCAACAGCAACAACGTGAGTACCAGTACGCGATTCTGCGTTGACACCTTGACCTAAAGCCACATTACCGTCAGTAGCTTTGGAATTGGCACCCAATGCAACACCCGTACCGTTGGTTAAAGCACCAGTACCGATTGCAATGCCATCATCACCCTTAGCAGAGGCGCCTTTACCTAAAACAACATTATTGTCGCCCGTGACTTCTCCACCGTTACCCGATTTGACGTTATCCGATCCAGTCACCGTTGAAGCCACCCCTGTTACGGTGTTAGTAGCTGTCTCTTATACACATCTCCGAGCCCACGAGACCGTACTAGATCT
>CAMYAA010000212.1 GCA_947253615.1 uncultured Sutterellaceae bacterium | reverse complement strand
CACACTGCATATCGTCGGCAGCGTCAGATGTGTATAAGAGACAGAGACAATGTAGGGCAGCATAAAGACGGAGCCCCCATTGGTACCGGCCATATAGGGGAATTTCCAAATCGCCCCCAGGCCAACGGCTGAACCGACCGTGGCGAGAATGAAGCCAATACGTGAGCCCCATCCTGTCTGTGTTGAGTTTTTCATTATTGAAGTCCTTTTTTTGTTATTACGCCGTATTTTTCGTGGTCTTTGTATACGGTCAAACGGGTTTAAAGGGGGGATCGAGTGGTTTAGAAAACCCCTAATCCTTTGAGCATCACGACAACGATGACGATCGGCGCAATGAACGCGGCAATGAGCTTAAAGAGCGTCATAAACCAGCGCGGTTGCGTGCTGACCAAATTGAGCTGACGCTGGGCCATAGGCCAGGCCATCCAACCGACAACAATCGCCAAACCGAGAACGCCAATAGGCATCCCGATGTTACTCGTGAGGTAGTCCAAGAACGAGAAAAAGTCTTTACCAAAGAGCTTCCAGTCTTTTAAGGGCCCAAAACTCAAGGCACTCAAAACGCCTAAGAAAGCGAGCGAGCCAGAAACGACGCCGATGGATAAACGACGCGAGAAACGGAATTCGTCACAGAAAAACTGGACAGACATTTCCATAATCGACATCGAGCTCGTTAAGGCGGCGACGAACAAGCACACGTAGAAGATAATGGCAAAGAAATTACCCATGGGTAATTGAGCGAATACCGCAGGCATCGTGGCAAAGGTGAGGCCAGGACCACCGTCGGGGCTTAAGCCAAAGGCAAAAACCGCCGGCATGATCATCAAGCCGCCCAAGATGGCTGCCATAATCGCCAAGAAAACAATCCAAGCCGTGGAGGTCGGGATATTGACCTTTTCCGAGAGGTAACTCCCGTAGTTCATCTGGGAGCCCGAACCCACGGACAACGAGAAGAACGCAAACCCGAGGGCATTGAGCAAAGAGTCGCTCGTAAAGGCAGAGAAGTCCGGTTTAAATAAGAACTTCACTCCTTCCATCGCGCCTGGTAAGGTCAAGCCACGAATGATCAAAATGATCATCATGATAAAGAGCAACGGCATGAGGTATTTGGCAACGACTTCGATCCCTTTTTCCACGCCCAAAAGCACAATCCCCACGGTCGCGCCTAAGAAGACTAAGTGGTAAATACTCGGTAAGTAGTCGCCGCTCGCGAACGCCCCAAAGGCTTCGCGCATCATGGCAGGGTCATTGATGATGCCGTGGCCCATAAACGCCTGCACCATGTAATAAACCGTCCAGCCCCCGACGACGGAATAGAAAGCTAAAACCAAATAGCCCGTCGCGCAGGATAAAAGACCAATCCAACCGACCCAACGTCCGCCCCAAAGGGGAAACGCCTTGTCGGCCCCAGCTCGCGTCGCACGGCCCATACACATTTCGCCCATCAACAGCACAAGGCCGATGGTGAGCGAAAACACGATATAGGGTAATAAAAAGACTGAGCCCCCGTTTGTACCGGCCATATAAGGGAACTTCCAAATCGCCCCTAAGCCCACTGCGCTACCTGCGCTAGCTAAGATAAAACCTAAACGAGAGCCCCATTGACTGCGAGCTAAACCTGATTTTTTTGCTGAATCTGTTTCTGACATGGGAAAAAATTTCGAGCGTCCAAGTCCTCAGGTTTGAGAGCTTGGACGCCGATAATGATGGATTAAATAAGACCTGAAATCAGGACGATTGCCACAATGATAGGCGATAACACGAGCATTGAGAATCGGAGAATCGATAATGCGCGAGAATTCCCTTCACGAGGCTGATGGCCCAAGATGTCATCTTTGACACGATCCCAACAAAGCTTCCCGGCCAAGTAAAGGATGACTAAGCCACCCAACGGCAAGGCGAGGTTACTCGTCATGAAGTCGAAGATATCAAAGAACGTCTTGTGATTAAAGAAGGTCACGTCCGAGAGAATCCCGAAGGATAAGCACGGGAGCCCCCCCACGATCGCTAAGGCAATCGTCGTTAAGACGGAGGCCTTCGGACGGGTCATCTTCTTTTCTTCCACTAAGTAAGCCATCACGATTTCGATCATGGACACGGAGCTCGTGATCGCCGCGACGATAATGCACAAGTAGAAGAGGATGGCGAAGAGTTGGCCCATCGGTAATTGAGCAAACACGGCCGGCATCGTCATGAAGGTCAAGCCAGGACCACCCGTGGGTTCAAGCCCCAAAGAGAACACGGCCGGCATGATCATCAAACCGCCTAAAAGGCTAGCGATACAAGTTAAAACGGCGATCTGGAAGCAGCTCTTCACCAAGTTGGTGGAGTCTTTCGTGTAGGAGCCGTACGTCAACATACAGCCAGAACCCACTGCCAAGGAGAAGAACGTAAAGCCCATGGCCTGAAGGAGAGCATCCCACGTTAACTTCGAAGGATCGAAGCTAAAGAGGTAGCGAAGCCCTTCCACGGAGCCCGGTAAGGTCAACCCGCGCACGATCAAGATGATCATCAAGATGAACAAGAGAGGCATCATGATCTTGGAGACGCGTTCGATCCCTTTGCTCACGTCAAAGGCGACGATAAAGCAGTTGATCGCGAGGAATAACCATTGGAAGCCCAAGGCCGTGATGGGATTGCTCGTTAAAGCGCCAAAGTGAGCGCCCAACTGTTCTTTGCTCGTGATTAAGGTCGAGCCCGTCAAGGCATCCACGAAATACGCGAGGGTCCAACCCCCGATCGCGGAGTAGAAGCTCAACACGATAAAGCCAGTGGCAACCCCCACGAAACCCCAAGGAACCCACTTAGGACCGGCCAAATTGCGATAAGCCGTGACGATGCCCCCTTTACCCGCGCGCCCTAAAGCGACTTCGGCGATTAATAAGGTAAGCCCGACGGTAAACGTCAAGATGATATAGGGGAATAAGAAAGCAGAACCCCCGTTACTGCCGACCATGTAAGGAAACTTCCAGATAGCGCCGAGGCCAACCGCGGCCCCTGCACTCGCAAGAATGAATCCTATACGTGAGGTCCAAGTTTTTCGTGCTGTCATAGCGTTCTCTTTTGGTTGTCTTTTAGTCTTTTGGTTAATCAATGGTTGAAAGACTAAAAGCGAGGTTGAAAAAAAGTTGGAGTTTTTTTGTATTGAACAACGCCGCTACGAGGGTTCGTAACGGCGTTGGTTTCTTTTTAATTTAACCGAGTGAGTGTTTGGAGACTAGCCAAATACCCCTTGGTAGAGCGCGACGGCTACCAAGACCGGAGCCAAAATCGCAATCATTACGCGGATAAACGTAAGGAAACCGTTGCCGTATTGAACGACGCTTGTGAGTTGTTCGCGGATCTTCGGCCAAGCCAGCCAACCAGCTAACACAGCCACGGCCAAACCACCCAACGGCATCATGAAGTTCGTGCAAACGTAGTCAAGGATGTCGAAGAAGGTCTTGCCCATGATCGTATAGCCCGACCAAGGACCAAAGCTCAATGCCGAGACAGCGCCCAACAAGAAGAGGGCCACCCAGTTAATGCTGTCTCTTATACACATCTGACGCTGCCGACGA
>CAMYAA010000211.1 GCA_947253615.1 uncultured Sutterellaceae bacterium | reverse complement strand
GTTGTTTGCATGAAGATTTGATTTTTGAATTTTTGGTATATTCGTTGTGTTTATTTGGTTTTTGTCGGTTCGTAAAGGTAAGAAAGCATATTTTTATACACCTTTAATTCAAAATAAAGATATTATTCATATTTGTAAGTGTAAATTAAATTATTTTTACCCCTTTTTGTGGGTAGAAAAATTCTCGTAAAACTTCTGTGGTGTGCGTGACCAACACATCGATATGAAGAGCGCGGTTTTACATACCTGATCAACCTTCTGTGAGAACGATTTATGTCCAAAGGGATCTCTTCCTCTATTAAGCCCAGCGTTTTGTTATTAGGGCTCGCGTTAAGTACTTAATTAGTGTCCGTTGTCAATGCGACTGAAACTATTCCAACGAGTGGTACATCTTATTCAAATGACGCAACAGAAAAGACGCTTTATTTGACTGAAGCAACGGCGGCTGGGAATAAAGAATTTGTCATTAATGCCAGTGAAGAGACTAATAACTTTGCTGCGAACGAGAGTAGTGCCCCAATTTGGTTATCAACAAATGGTACAAGTGCTTTAAATGTAACTATTAATGGGAAAGAGAATAATGTAACTGGCAACACTGCCTCAGTGGAAGTCAGTCCTGGGGCTATTGAAAACGCATCTGTAATTTTATATACAAATTATGTAGATAACGCTACTAATAAGTCTGTATTAACGATAGACAACCAAGGTCAGCCAGGGGCGGCTTTAATAGTTTCAGGCGCTCAAAAAGGTTTTTATATTCGAAACTCTGATTTGACTATTAATCATGGATCTGTGTCAATATCAGGCTCAGAGACTGGGATTGAGAGTACTTCACTGAAGGAGCAGAATAGCCTTATCTCTCTTGGGGGTACGGCTAAGGCTAGAGAATCGTACAATAATTCATCATCTCTGAGTGCGTTGACGGTTAAGGGAACAAATTCATTAAACTTAAATTTCTATACTGATTTTGTTGCAAATGTCAGTGGTGATACCGTTATGACTGGAAAGCTCATGATGGCTAATGCATCTAATGCGACAATCAATAGCCATAATGTTACGGTAGGTGAATTAAGCATTGATGGTAAATATGCTAAAAAATATGGCGCGAATAATTCAACTTTAACCCTTAATGCTGTAGGAAAAGATGCAACTGTTAAACTTAATGGGAACATTGGCGCAGAGAGGGGGACTACGAAAGGGATTCTTAATGTAGTATCTGATGGTGTTGTAACGAGTGAAATAAACAGTCAAACAATTGGTGATCTTGAGTCGGTTAATATTTCTGCCGTAAAAAATATCACTCTTTCGGGAGCAAAAATTTTAGGTGCTTCACACGCTGATGCGGCGAAACTGTATAAGTTCGAAAGTTCTCAAGGGCAGACTCAATTGGGCGATATTCAGCTTGATAATGCTGGGTCGGGGCCCGCTTTGGGTCTTGTTGTTAGAGGATATGAAGGTGTTAATGTAGGCAATGTAGTCTATAAGGGGAACGGGAGTTCTAGTCAAGAAGAACAAAATAAATTAGAAGTCTCCTCCGCGTTCGGAAACGCTACTGTTAAAAGCTTAGATAGCTCTAATGCCAATGTTTTAATAAAAGGGGCAAAGAAAGCCGTTCTTGGTGGTAATTTAACATCAACAGATAGTAATGTTTCGATTCTTGGTAATGAGGCTGTTGAGTTATCAGGTGTAAAAGCGAGCTCTGGTAATTTAAAGATTAATGATGAAGGATCTCAGGCTAAAGTAACTATTGCTGATAGCTTCGTAAATTCGAGAGCAACAGCTAAAATTTATGGTGGAAGTTTAGTTGCTAAGGATTTTGTAACCCAATCTGAAACCACGGTGAAATTAACGGGACCTCAAGATGGAGAAGAGGCTGCTCATCTCGAACGAATTGTCACTGGAAGTTCTGGGGTTTTTACGTTAACTAATACGAGTTCAAAAAAGGTTACTGTTGGTGATATCACTCAAGGATCTCAAGCAACTCCAGGTGTGACTATTGATACTCAAGGCACCTTGGCTACGGGCAGTGTAGTTGCTAATAAAGGATCAGTGACGTTAGAAGCTGCTCAAGGGGCAACCTTAGATAGCTTGAGTTCAGCTGCAGACACTTCAATTTCTGTGAATCAGTCAGGGTCAGGCAATGTCACTGTAACCAATGCAGTAAGCGCAAATGGTACCGGAAAAGTACTTTTGGGTAATGAGAATACTGTTAGTACTACTGTTACTGGCAAAACCACCGTATCTGGAGAATCTGAAGCAGATGGGGGCGTTAAGATTAAAGGCACTACAGTATCGACTGGAGATCTAGAAGCAAATACTCAAGGTAAGCTTGAGGTAACTTCGGGCACGGGTGGAGCTACTGTTGCAAGTATTGCTGCTAACGTCTCAGGATCTACAGTTTCTGTTAATCAAGCGAATGCTGCTAATACTACAGTAACAGGAACAACAAACGCTGATGGCGGGACTATTCAGATTGGTGGCCTAGCCACGTCTGTTCAATCAGTGTCTGCCGAAAATTCTGGCCATGTCACTATTGAGGGGCAGACATCCGCTTCCGTTACTTCGATTGCGGCAAATCAAGGCTCTTCTGTATCAGTCAATCATTTGACTACTGGATCAATTACGGTTGGCGAAAAGACGAAAGCAGAGAATGGTTCAACAATAAATATCGGTAACGCAACGACCACAGATATTCAGGCCAATGATATTGAGTCTAAGAATCCTGATAGTGTGGTTAATGTCGTTGGTGCGTCCATGCATCTTGGTACGGTGACGGCAACAGATACCGGTAAAGTTAATCTCGCAGGGACGACTTCTGTTGAAGTTTCCAGTTTATCGGCTTCTAAGAACGGAACTGTGAATGTTAATGAGACGAATCAAGCTGGTTCTATAACTGTTTCTGGGGTCACAACAGCCAATGAACAGGGAAAAATCAATATTGGGAACACTGCTAGCTCTCAGGTTCATTTAAATGGAGATACCAATGCTGATGGCGCAGACTCTACTGTCAATGTAAAAGGTGTAGAGGTTGCTACTAAGGCTTTGAATTCGGCCAACGGTGGTCATATTGACGTGAATGGTTCTGGCGCAAATGGCGTGACAGCGGCTTCGGTTTCTGCGACTGGTGAACATTCAATTACTGACGTGAACAACACTGGTAATGGTGCAGCGACGGTTACTGGAATTACGTCTGCTCAGAATGGCGGTGTCGTCCATATTGGGAACGAAACAACTAAGAAGTCTGATTTGCAAGATGATGCTACAGCTGACGGTGCAAATTCGATCATCAACGTCAAAGGTGAGGAAGTTGCTACTAAGGCCTTGAATTCGGCCAACGGTGGTCATATTGATGTGAATGGTTCTGGCACAAATGGCGTGAAAGCAGATTCAATTTCCGCTACAGGTGCAGATTCAATTGTTGATGTGAACAAGACTGGTACTGCTCCAGCGACGGTAACTGGAATTACGTCTGCTCAGAATGGCGGTGTCGTCCATATTGGGAACGAAACAACTAAGAAGTCTGATTTGCAAGGTGATGCTACAGCTGACGGTGCAAACTCGATAATCAACGTCAAAGGCTGTCTCTTATACACATCTGACGCTGCCGACGATATGCAGTGTG
>CAMYAA010000210.1 GCA_947253615.1 uncultured Sutterellaceae bacterium | reverse complement strand
TCTCGTGGGCTCGGAGATGTGTATAAGAGACAGGTACCATTCAAAAACCCAACCAAAGGTGTTGGTGACATATTTAAAAGCAGCGGAGATCACTGCATTAGCGGCATCTATGTCCTGTAAAACCGCGGCGATTAAAATCACAGCAATGATTAAAGGTGGGAAAAACACCTTCGGATCAATGCTGATCTTTTTTTCTGTTGTTCAACCATGTCTTCCTTCCAACGTAAGACTTATTCAGATTTATGCCTTGCCTAAAACTCCTAAAAGGAAGCTTTAAGCAGTCAACAGAATACGTTCTTAGTACAAACTAGTCTGTATAAGTAAACCCTGAAAGGAAATTGTATTTTTACAAGAAAACTCGAGTTATCTTGTACTTTTCCAAGATTAAAATTGGTATGAGATCAAAAAGTGGGAAAGAAAAGGCTTTTTCTATCGGAAAAATGATTAGTGCTAAAAGAGTATATTTCGTCGAATAAGGGAGTTTTCGACCGAAACTAGCAAGATCAGCAACAAAAGCCACGAATGATGCAATATCCTACAAGACAGGACATTTGACGTGTTTTCATTAATTTGAGCGTCCTTTATGAAGACACAAGTCTCCCAAAAGACGCAATCGTGACAAAAATCTCGCACTCTTTGAAGAAAAAAATAACCCTAAGGATGGCGAGATTTATATAAAGCAAAGAGAATGATGAACCAAAGAGAACTTAGCGCTCTTCATTGCGAGAGAGGTTTACCTTATTCATACATTTTGGTCTGTTAATTTTTCTTGGCAGCAACGCCTTAGTCCGGCGCCAAAACGCCAGGCAAAAAAATACCCAGAAACCTATTTCATTTTCTGGGTATCACGATGCGTCAGGATCGAATTAAATTTCTTTATCGATCTTATGTTCGATCGCATAAATAGCCGCTTGAACGCGACTCGTCAAACCTAACTTACGCAAAATACTCTGAACATGAACTTTCACCGTACTTTCCGCAAGATTCAAGGCACGAGCAATTTCCTTGTTCGAAACACCGCGCGCTAACCACGCTAACGTCTGACGTTCACGACGCGTTAAAACCGTAGGATCCGTCCCCGTCGGACGCGCTTTCTGAGCTTCCGGATCAGCCAATTGGCTCACGAACTTCGTCATCATCTGCGGCGAGATGACACTGTCGCCCGAATAAGCCGAACGAATGGCGCGTAACAAAAATTCTTGGTCAATCTTTTTCAGCAAATAGCCACGCGCCCCTAACTTCAGACATTCCCCTAACGTTTCACAATCTTCGCTAACCGTTAACATTAAAACGGCTAAATCAGGATGGGTTTCACGAATCTGAGCTAAAGCCTCATGACCCTTCATACTCGGCATATCAACGTCAAGCAATACAACATCCGCTGGCACTTGTTCAACCAGTTTGACGCCTTCAAGACCATCACTCGCCTCCCCGACAACTTCAAAATCGGGTTGGCGTTGTAATAACGCTTTCACGCCACTACGGAACAGTGTGTGATCATCAATGAGCAAAATTCGAATTGGTTGCATGCTACCCCCTGGGAATTAGTTATCCCACGTGTAAGTAAAAGAGAGACATTTTTGAGGTCCACTTGCTAATTCTAACAAAATCAAATGTTTAACCCCAAATTTGCTTTATAAAAATCCCAAAAACTTTCTTAAAAGCCGCTGTTTTTAGAGCTTCTCGTCCTTTTAAAATTGTCTTCTCAAGGTTTTATTAATAAAATCCACTGCCCTTAATAAAACAACGTAGATTTCACGATTCATCGCAATTTACGCTTTCTATAGCATAGAGAAAAGCAATTTATTTTTTAAATATACACAGGAAGATTTAGTTCTGCCTTAACAGAGAAGCCTTTAACCTTAGGCTCAATGGATTATTGATTTTGTTTAACACAAGCGCACCTAAGAAAAAACTCTTGTAAAACACAACCGTCCTACAAGAGTTTTTCATACTCCCTCAACCGATTAGTTCGTCGATTGATCAGCCTTGGCATCCATTTCAGCCTGAGCTTGGGCTAAACGTTGTTGATACAACATTTCGAAGTTCACTTCAGGCAAATGAACCGGCGGCACATTGGCGCGAACCATTAAGTCCGCCAAGTTGGCACGCAAGTATGGATAAACCATCGTCGGGCAAAGGACGTTCATGACGTGCAAAAGCGCTTCTTCCGGTAAACCTTGGATATGGAAGATCCCCGACTGCTTGCCTTCCACCAAAATCATCGTACGATCACCAGACTTGACCGTAATCGTGCCGCGAACACCGATGTCATAAAGGTCTTCGCTCAAGGGCTCCGTCTGAACTTCAAACTTGATATCCACATCGGGCTCTTTGCCTTCTTCGAATAAAATCTTCGGGGCATTGGGCATTTCTAACGAAGCGTCCATTAAGTAGCAACGGACCATCTGGAAAATCGGTTCCTGATCTTGAGCGGGAGCTTCGGTCTGATCATTGGTTTGTTCGTTCTCGGCCATGTTTTTTCCTTTTTTGGTAGAGACACCTTTAACGTTAAGGTGTCCTCAAGTAATAATAGGTCCCTTTATATATGGGGATCAATTTCTAAAACTCAAACGAGCGGTAAATTTTCTTTCTTCCAACCGGAAATACCGCCTTCGAGGAAGTAGAGTTCTTGGAAACCTACCCCCTTAAACAACTTGCTCACGGGGCGAACCACACCACCGGCTTCATCGACCAAAACCACAGGACGCGTTTTATCTAAGCTGTTCACCACATTGGCTAATTCATTGGCGGGAATGTTACGGGACTTCGCAATATGACCACGCTTAAATTCCGAAGGGCCACGTAAATCAATAACTTGAGCTTTCTTCTCATTGATTAATTTCACCAGCGCTTGTGCTTGAATCACACCACCAACCCCACGACCACGAATCGCAGGTAACGCTAAGGAAACAGCCGAAAGCACGATCACGGCAAGAAGTAAAAGGTTATTAGGGTTAAGAATAAAGTCCATCATTTTGAATTCGTTAAGATAAAGCTTAAGAGCATAATTGCTAAAAGGTAATCTTAGGATTTTAGACGAGTTCACGCCCTAAAGGGATCAGTATTTTTTGGAAATCAAAATTAAACACTATGGCCGCCACTCTTACGCTAAAAAAAGCTTGCTCACTGACCTTAGTGGGATTGATGAGTTTCATGCTAGTGCTTCCCGTTGCACAAGGAGCGAACCCCAACGCCACCCCAACCAACGCTAACGCCAAAGCCAAGGCCAAAACAAAAGCGAAAGTGAAAGCGCCTCGCACGCCAACGAAAAAAGCCCCCGCCAAGGCAAAGGCCCCGACGCGCGCCAAGGCCACGAAAACGACCCCCAAAAAAGCCCCCAAGAACCTTCAAAAATCCAAGGCGCCCCTAGCCCCTAAGACCACGTTCTCGCGTTCGAAAAATCAGCTCATCACGAAACAAAAGAAGGCCCAAGAACAACAAGCCTCCTTGTCGGCACAAATGCAAGCGCTCAAAGCCGAACTCGACGCCAAGGAAAAAGCGAATACCGAAAATCAGAACGCCCTCAAAAAGGCCGAACTCTCCATCAGTTCGACCCAATCCCAATTGCGTCAACTCAAAAACGAACGCCAAACCCTGCAGGGGGAACTCTCTAAGCTTTCGCGCTCACAGGCGAAACTCGA
>CAMYAA010000209.1 GCA_947253615.1 uncultured Sutterellaceae bacterium | reverse complement strand
CTACACACTGCATATCGTCGGCAGCGTCAGATGTGTATAAGAGACAGATGTTGAGGGCCACGTTAGCCGCACCCCCCAAACGTTCTTCATGACGGGCGATACGCACAACGGGGACGGGGGCCTCGGGCGAAATACGTTCGGCATCGCCGAACCAGTAGCGATCTAACATCGCATCGCCCGCGACGAGTACGCGTGCTTTTTGAACAGTTTCCAGTGTAATAGTCATTTTTGAAGCTTGAGAGCGATCAATATTTGGGAATTTTAACCTAAAGCGCTTTCCTTTCATGAGGAAATGCGCCTTTCCTCGGTGGTAAGGGGCTGACAATTCTAGGAATGCGGTGTGTGAATTCGTTAAAATGACAGTTCAAGAGAAATCAAGGAGTGGATTATGGCGTTAGAAGCCTCCATTTTTAAAGCTTATGACATTCGTGGCATCGTGGACGAGACCCTCACGGAAGACGGTGTTCGTGATATTGGACGCGTTCTGGGAACCTGGGCATTAGAGTCAGGTCAGGACAGTGTTTGTGTGGCTCGTGATGGTCGCCTCTCGGGTGAACGTCTTGCCAAAGCTTTGATGGAAGGGATTGCGTTTGCGGGTATGGACGTCATTGACGTCGGCATGGTACCCACGCCTGTTTTGTATTTTGCGACCCATTACTTTAAGAATGGGACGGGGATTGCAGTCACGGGCTCACATAATCCCTCGGAATATAACGGGTTAAAAATGGTGATGGGTGGGCTGACCCTTTACGGGGACAAAATCCAAGCTATTTATGAAGCGGTTTGTGCGGAGGCTTGGAATGAGGCCTATGAACCCGGCACGATTCGTCAGGCCGATGCGCTCACCCCTTATATTGAAAAGATTTTAGGTTCCGTTCATTTGAAGCGTCCGTTGCGCATCGCGATTGATGCGGGCAATGGCGTAGCGGGCCCTTGTGCCGCGAAATTATTTAAGGGCCTTGGGTGCGAAGTGACGGAACTCTATACCGAGATTGACGGGACCTTCCCGAATCATCATCCTGACCCGTCGAAGTTAGCCAATTTAGAAGACTTAAAGGCGCTTTTAAAACAAGCCCCCTACGATGTGGGCTTAGCCTTTGATGGCGACGGGGACCGCTTAGGGGTGGTGACCCAGACGGGGCGCGTGATTTTCCCCGATCGTCAAATGATGTTATTTGTCGCGGATATGTTGGCGCGCCATCCTGGCTCGAAGATTGTTTATGACGTGAAGTGTTCTCGTCGTTTAGTGAGCTGGATTCGTGAACATGGCGGCGAGCCGGTGATTTCGCCGACGGGTCACTCCTTAGTGAAGCGTGTCTTACGTGAGACCAAAGCCCCGTTAGCGGGTGAAATGTCGGGCCACTTATTCTTCAATGACGAGCGTTGGTTTGGTTTTGATGATGGGCTTTATGCCGGGGCTCGACTCTTAGAGATTCTCTCGGGTTCGACGGATCCGACGGCGCTTTTAGAGTCCTTGCCCGATACCTACAGTACGCCTGAATTACAAATTCCGATGACGCCCGAGGCTGTGAAGGCGATGATTGCCCACTTGCGTGGTTATAGGTTTGAGGGCGCGACGGACGTCATTACGATTGATGGGATTCGCGTGGAATGGGCCGATGGTTTTGCCCTGGCGCGTGCCTCCAATACGACGCCTGTTTTAGTCTTGCGTCTCGAGTCGGATACGCCCGAAGGGCTCAAGCGTATTGCGCAAACGTTTGCGCAAGCCTTGAAGGCGCATGATCCTTCGCTCAATTTACCGTTTTAGTGTCATGAGATCGATTCCTCCGTTTTTAAGAGACTCTGGAGCGCCCACGTTGCTCAAAGCCTGTGGGATCCAGTTGGACATTAGTCGTCAACGTATGACGCGTGATGATTTCAATGCGTTATTAGCGTTGGCGAAGACCCGTGATGTATTGGGTAAATATCGTCAGATGATGGCCGGGGAGATTGTGAATCTTTCCGAGGGTCGTTGTGCCTTACACACGTCATTGCGTTCGTACGCCTCACAGGGGCCCAAACTTGAAGAAATCCGTCATGAACGTGATCGTTTTTTAAGTTTTGCCGAGTCGATTCGTTCGGGGCGTCGTTTAGGGTGCCGCGGGCATCGTATTACGGATGTGATTAATGTGGGCATTGGCGGCTCGGACTTAGGGATTCGTACGGTGTATCACGCGTTGCGTGAACCGAAGATGCCGATTCGTTTGCATTTTTTATCCGCGGCCGATGGGATTCAATTAGAACGCATCTTGTCGGAATGTGATCCCAAGACCACGTTGACGGTGGTTTCCTCCAAGAGTTTTAAAACGCGAGAAACGATGGTCAATGCCTCGGCGATTGAGCAGTGGTATTTAGATGCGGGCATTGTGGGCTCGGATCGTCGTTTTCATGTGGTATTGGTCTCGGCCAATCCCCAAGCGGCTGAACAGATGTGTTTGCCCGAAGAAAACCTTTTCCATTCTTGGGAATGGGTTGGGGGCCGTTTCTCCTTATGGGGCGCCACGGGATTGCCTTTAGCGATTGCGTTAGGTAAAGAAAAGTTTGAACAGTTATTAAAGGGCGCTCAAATGATGGACGAGCATGCGCGCGATACCGAAGCGCATGAAAACTTCCCATTAATTTTGGCGTTAATGAGTTATTGGAATTCGACGCATTGGTCCATGTCGTCGCATTGTTTATTGACCTATGATGAACGCCTTTCCATGATGGTGCCGTGGTTGCAGCAATTGGAAATGGAATCCTTGGGTAAGCCCGCGCCGCGTCCGTGTCGACTCATGACGGGGCAGGCGGTTTGGGGCGGCCATGGTAATGAGGCTCAACACAGCTTTTTCCAATGGCTTCGTGAAGGGACGGCCCGCTCGAGCATTGATTTGATTTGGTGTGAAACGCCAGGGCATCGTTTTGCGGAGCACTATCGTGTGCTTTTAGCCAATGCCCAGGCTCAAGCCAAAGCGTTAGTGGAACGCTCAGACCCGGAATTTTTTAATGCGTTGTCGACCTTGTCGATTGATGCGTGTACGCCAGCTCGCTTGGGCTCATTGCTCGCGCTCTACGAGCATAAAACCACGATGCTGGGATCGCTCTATGGATTGAATCCTTTTGATCAACCTGGGGTTGAGCTCGGCAAGAAGCTCAGCTTACAGCTCGAGCACTCGAAGTAGGCCTCTGGCATGACAAAAAAGATTTTAATGATTAAAACGAGCTCGATGGGCGATATTATTCACGCCCTGCCCGTGGCCTATGACATTGCGCAGGCCATGCCGGGAGCGATCGTGGACTGGGTGGCCGAAGAGAGTTTTGCGGAGTTGGTTCAACTCAGCCCCTATGTGAATTCGGTCAAGGTCAGTGCTTTTCGACGTTGGCGAAAGCATTTATTTGACGCGCAAACGTTCAAAGAAGTTCAAGCGTTTAAAGCCGATTTACGTCAAGAAAATTATGACGTGGTGATTGATATTCAAGGGTTAATGCGTTCGGCCTTGGTGGGCTTTTGGACGCAAAAACCCGTCGTTGGGTACAGCTTTGGCGCGGCCAAAGAGCCGCTCGCCTCGCTCACGTATGCGAAGACGTTATATTTGCCGGCGAGTATTCCAGCGGTTTATCGTTATCGTTTAGCGGTCGCAACGACGTTGGGCTATACGGCTGTCT
>CAMYAA010000208.1 GCA_947253615.1 uncultured Sutterellaceae bacterium | reverse complement strand
TCTACACACTGCATATCGTCGGCAGCGTCAGATGTGTATAAGAGACAGACGTAAGTCACCCAAACTGAAGACCTGGAATCCACCCGAGTCCGTCAAAATGGGCTTATCCCACTGCATAAAGCCATGTAAACCCTTGAAGGAGTCCATCACTTCGAGCCCAGGACGGAGCCACAAATGGAAGGTATTGCCCAAAATAATTTGAGATCCAATTTCCTTCAATTCATAAGGGGCCATAGCCTTCACAGACCCGTAGGTCCCCACCGGCATAAAAATCGGCGTTTGCACAACCCCATGATTGAGCGTTAACTCACCACGACGAGCTTTACCGCACGTCGCTTTAACCTTAAACGAAAAAGGCATACTTACTATTCCTTTTAGGATTCGTTAGACGAAACGCGAGGATCGCGCTCAATAAAACAAGCGTCTCCATAGCTAAAGAAGCGATAACGCTGTTCAATAGCATGTTGATACGCCTTTAACATACGTTCGCGCCCAGCCAAAGCGGAAACTAGCATCACCAACGTCGACTTCGGCAAGTGGAAGTTCGTAATCAACGCATCCACAATACGGAACTCGTACCCTGGCGTCACAAATAACGCCGTATCACGAGCGCCAGCTTCAACATGACCAACACGATCGGCCGCACTTTCGAGCGTTCTTAACGAGGTCGTACCAACGGCGACCACACGACGCCCTTCAGCCTTGGCGGCATTAATCTTCTTGGCAACGTCCTCCGAGAGTTCGTACCATTCCGAGTGCATATGGTGCTCAGAGAGTTTTTCCACACGAACCGGCTGGAAGGTACCCGCGCCTACGTGAAGCGTCACACGTTCAAAATCAACGCCTTTGTCTTGCAAGCGCTTTAAAAGTTCTTCGGTGAAATGAAGCCCAGCCGTAGGCGCAGCCACGGCGCCAGGATGGCAAGCATAAACCGTCTGATAACGCGTTTCGTCACTCTTTTGAGCGGCGTGCGTAATGTAGGGAGGCAATGGCACTTCACCAAAAGCTTCAAGCACTTCAAGCACTGGCTTTTCGAACTCCAATTCAAAAAACTGATCTTGGCGCCCCTTCACCGTAGCCTTGATTTCGTGGCCTTCTTTATCTTCAAAGAACAACACAGCCTCAGGCTTCGGGGATTTGCTTGCGCGAAGCATAGCAATAGCAGTGAATTCACCGGTGATACGTTCAATCAAACCTTCGATCGAACCTTTGGTTGCCTTATGACCGCGTAAACGCGCCTTAATAACACGCGTATCGTTAGCGATCAATAAGTCACCTGGGCGCAATAACGATTCAATATCGCTAAAGTGCAAATCTTCAAAATCGCAATCAGGCTTAATATGAAGTAAACGCGACGCAGTGCGTTCTTCAAGCGGGTATTGAGCAATGAGTTCTTCCGGAAGCTCAAAGTCAAAATCAGACAGATAGAGTTCTTTCATTCTTGGTTGGTATAAACAGCGACCAGTAGCCAAATCGGCACGAACTCATCATCAAACGACGAAAGACATTGACGGCTTGACTGGCCAGCAATTAAAGAGGGTTTGATTTTAACGAGTTTGACGTGCTTTCGCTAACCTTTTTCCCGCATTTCAAACATCCTCACTCAAAAGTCATCATCGGGAAAATCACTAATTGCGAATAATTATCATTCATGAGATGATTTCCATACGTCCAGAGATCGAAATGAATCCCTCTTTTGGTTTCTGCCCGTCGATAAATATAGGGAGGGGAAACTCTGTATTTATCACGATTGTGTCTCCTGCACATATTCTTTAGGTACGCCGCACTTGGCGTACCTTTTCTTTTTTGTCACCTTAAGAATTTCTTAATGCGATTCATTCTCATTTATTGAGTTAGATCAATAGTTGAGTACGATAGTCGGAAAATCGATTGCACAAAGGGATGAAATTCCGATATAGTTATCTCAACGCGAAACGAAATTTGATTCACTCAACTGCCTTGGGGTCGGCAGGAATCAAAAAGAAACTGTGGCTTGGACCAGTTTCAAACAAGTTGTGCTCAATCTCCAGCACAAAAATCGTTTCCGAACGCAAAATGGCGGACGAGTTTGACAGGGCTCGTCCGCCAATTCTTTTATAGCTTAGAACATACGCGTTCGTAATCTTCTACATTATCGAGTTCATCTGCTAATCCATTAGGTAGAAGCTTTGCATAGACTTCAATAACACCTTGTTCAAGTAAGTCTCGTGACACATCGCACCAATACCCCCCCGAACAATCAAAAGCCCCAGAACTTTTTTCTGAGATTGCCTTAGTTATAGCGTCAGCTTCGTATTTAGGCCAATACGAAACCCCAAGCAAAGACGGGGCCTGTTCCAGAGTGACGTCGATTTTATTAATTTTTCCCATTGCATCCGTTCGAACGACCCACTCTGGGCTTGCATTCTGTCGAACAATTACCAACTCGGTTGCCTTCTTCGGAGTTTCTTTAAAAACATTCTCAAAGAGAACTACGTCGGCATCAATCACCCAACTATCAGCAAAATATTCCTTTGCTAACGCAAAAGAATACATGTTGTTTTTGTCTTTATAGTGTGGGTTATAAATCGTTTTTACGTCAAGAGGGACAACTGTTTCTTCCAACAAATGCGAGTTATGCCCGGTGACCACAACGATTTCGCGAATTCCAGCCTCTTGTAAATATCGAATGGTCCTAACTAAATTAGGAACACCATCGATCTGAAATAGCGATTTATGAAAGTTTTTTGTGAGTGCTTGAAAACGGGAGCCTAAACCCGCTGCCAAAATAATTGCCTTAGGCATCCGTCGATTTCCTTTTGATCGTCCTACTACCGAGAAATAAAATCGATCCCAAAATTAACACACCTCCGAAAAATGTGTGTATCGAGATCGCAACACCAGTCACTACGGAGAACAAAAACACCCATAACATATAACTGATGTTCAAATTTAAAGCGACAACAGGACCTAACTTATGAATAGCTTGGTAATAACAATAATAGGACAAGAAGCCCAATCCTGAAATCATAAAAAGCGACAGAATACTCTTTGTTCCGATGGGCCAAATCAACTCTGGAAACGAAGACCAAAGAATCAATAAAATTGGTATACCAATGACCAAAGAGCAAAGATAACGTACCCACAACAATACATACGATGATGGGGTTTCTGTTGATCGTTCAACGTGAACATAACAAATGACCGCTTCAGCGCCCCAAGCTATTGCGCAAAGCAGCGCTAGCCCTAAACCCAAAAAGGTCAATGCTGTATACGAAGAAGAATGACCTGTTAAACCCAAAAGAATGACCCCTATCGTAGCAAGCAGTATCGACCAAACTTCATGACGATGAAGTTTGTACGAAAGAAAAAACCACGCTAAGAGTAAACAAACCACAGGATATGTTGCTGTCAATACCGCAACATCACTTTCTGGAGAAAACCGTAAAGCGCCTATAAAACAAAGCATCCCAACGGGACACATTAAAAATAGCCAGCCTTTTTTCAACAAAAAAACGCGATGCTGCCTAACCTCTTTAAATAACTTTCGATTCATTGTGAGCATTTGCCAAACAAAAGCGCTCAACTCACAAAGCACCATCACTAATAGTGAGTAAAAGAGCTGTCTCTTATACACATCTCCGAGCCCACGAGACCGTACTAGATCTC
>CAMYAA010000207.1 GCA_947253615.1 uncultured Sutterellaceae bacterium | reverse complement strand
ATATCGTCGGCAGGGTCAGATGTGTATAAGAGACAGCTTGATCTTAGCGATCTTACAAGCCGGTGGTCATCCGCCCTCTGTCGAACCTGCACAGCTCGAACAGATCAAGTCCCTCTCGGGCGAATTCAATTTCGAAGTGTTCATTAGCTTGAGCTGCCACAACTGCCCGGATGTGGTTCAGGCCTTGAACTTGATGGCGGTTTACAATCCTCAAGTCCGCGTCACGACCATTGACGGCGCTGTCTTCCGCGAAGAAGCCGAAGCTCGCAATATCATGGCCGTGCCTAGCACCTTCTTAAATGGTGAATTAGCCTTCACGGGTCGTAAAGAACTCGCTGAAATCTTAGGGACGCTCGACAGCGAAGGCTCGAAGAAAGCCGCTTCCAAATTAACGGAAAAGGCCCCCTTCGACATCTTAGTCGTGGGCGCAGGTCCTGCAGGGGCTACTGCGGCTATTTACGCGGCCCGTAAAGGCCTTCGTACCGGGATTGTTGCCCAACGTATGGGTGGCCAGGTCAACGAAACCGCGGATATTGAAAACTTCACGTCCATCAAGAAGACCCAAGGCGAAACGTTAGCTCGCCAATTAAACGAACACATTAACGACTATCCGATCGACGTCATGGTGCCTTATGAAGCACAAAGCGTTGAACGTGATGGCGAATACTGGAAGGTCAATCTTGAACACGGTGCCTCGTTAAAGACCCGTATCCTCATCGCCGCCTCGGGGGCAACCTGGAAGAAACTCGGTGTGCCTGGTGAAGATGAATTACGCGGTAAAGGCGTTGCGTACTGCCCGCACTGCGATGGTCCGCTCTTTAAGGGCCAGCACGTTGCCGTCATCGGTGGCGGTAACTCCGGGGTCGAAGCGGCTATTGACTTGGCGGGGATCTGTGATCACGTCACGTTAGTGCATCGTCGCGACACCATGGTGGCTGACCAGTGCTTACAAGAAAAACTCAAGACCTTACCGAACGTCACGCTCTTATTAAATGCCATTACGGACAAATTAGAAGCGGCCAACGGTAAGTTAAGCGCCTTACACTATCACGATCGTGAAACGGGTCAGGCTGACAAGATCGATATCGCGGGTTGCTTCGTTCAAATCGGCTTACGCTCCAACACCGAATGGCTCAAGGGCGTTGTTGAATTGAACCAGTACGGCGAAATCATCACGGATGCTCATGGGGCAACCTCCGCGCCTGGCATTTTTGCCGCCGGTGACTGCACCAACGCACCCTACAAGCAAATCGTGACCGCCTTAGGTGAAGGGGCCACGGCTTCGTTAGGGGCCTTCGATTACTTCATCCGTAACGATTCGGCCTGCGAAAACTAAACAAAAAAGCGCTCGACCCTGAGCGCTCTATGATTCTTTTTTTGGGGGGAAGTGATTCCCCCCTTCTTTTTTCAGAATTAAAACTTCAGACTATCCCAATCCAACGTCTTTAAAGCCTCACTCACTTTCTTTTGAGCATCCAAGCGAGACTTCTTATCTAAGAGCTGTTCTTGGGTTTCCTGACGCTTCGGATTCACAATGATGCAATCGGGAATCGGACACAAGCTCTGACACTGCGGCTCATTATGAACCCCAATACACTCCGTACACTTTCGTGCACGAATCACAAAAATCTCTTCTCCTTCCTCAATCGCCCCATTGGGACATTCGGGCAAACATACCCCACAATTAATACACGTATCGGTAATCTTTAAAGCCATACCCTATTTTCCTAATTTCCCACGCAACGCTTCGAAGACCGCTTCAGGGACAAACGGCTTCACATCTTCAAAACTCAATAAGGCAATTTCACGAATGAACGTCCCCGTCACAAACTGATATCGATCCGAGGGCATTAAAAAAACCGTCTCAACATCAGGCATTAATTGACGATTCATCCCCGCCATCTGAAACTCATAATCAAAGTCACTGACCGCGCGCGCACCACGAATGATGACATTCATGCCGTGCTCTAAAACAAACGTTTTTAATAACCCGTCAAAACCAACCACCTTCACATTAGGTAAGTCCGATGTCGCCATTTGCGCTAAACGAACGCGTTCGTCTAACTCCAACAATGGACGCTTCTTCGGATTGAGGGCAATCGCCACCGTCACTTCATCAAACAAACGGGCTGCACGACGAACCACGTCTAAGTGACCACAGGTCATCGGATCAAAGGTCCCTGGATAAACCGCGCGAATCATCGCTTAACTCCTTGAAATCTCGCCCCCCGAAAGAAACACTCCCCCGAAAGACGACAATACTTTTAGTGGATAACTTTTATACGCTCTAATCAAAGAAAATTCAAGAATTCACTTGGCCTAGTTTCTTCGCCATAGCTTTCTCGACTTTGGAGAGCTTCTTTTTCTTAACCTTCACGGCCTGGGCCATTTGACTCCCTGCCCGAGCCAGTAATTCGGAGCAAACCACCCCCGCCTGCGTCTGACGAATAGCCACAAGACCTAAATTCTCTAAAACCGCCTCGGCGGTAAAGCCCTCCGGACGCTCAACATAAATCAATCCCTCGGGCGCAATCACCGAGCGAGCGGCCTCTAACACCTTCTCTTGCCAATCCTTGGCAAAGGGCGGATCAACAATGAGTAGATCCCAAGACACCGAGGTTGCGCCCAAAAAAGCAAAAGCATCACTGAGGAGCGCCTCATACCCATCCTCGGACGTCACTCCTAAACGTTGAGCGCTCTTCTTGATCGCTTCAATATTGCCCTTGTTGATATCTACCCAACACACTTGAGCCGCGCCGCGACTGGCCGCCTCAAAACCCATCGCCCCGGAGCCTGCAAACAAATCACACACTTTTTTTTGCGTAAAATCTCCCCATAAATGCGTGAGCCAATCGAATACGGTTTCTCGAACACGCTCGGGCGTTGGGCGCAGACCTTCTACACGATTAACCTCCAAAAGGCTTCGTTTCCATCGTCCACCGACAATACGCACCTTTCCATCCCCCCGAGATGGGCTCGTCATTGTTAAACTTGTAGTTTGCACATTGGTGCGTTGATTTTTTAATCGATTTTTCATGGGTTAAGGATTTTTCAATGAGTGAATCTTCTACGGGATGGCTTTCCCGACTTAAGAACGGGCTGACAAAAACTCGCGTCAACATCGTGGGCCTTTTTTCTGGAGGCGTCGTCGACGAAGACTTTCTCGAAGAACTCGAATACGCATTAATCACGGCGGATGTGAGCGTATCTACGTCAGCTCATATCCTACAACGTTTACGCGATCGAATTAAACTCGATGGTTTAAAAACACACGACGAAGTCCGTTTGGCTTTGCGTGACGAAATTGCCGCACTTCTCAAGCCCTGTGAGGCCGAACTCGATCTGGAACGCGCGAAACCCTTAGTCATCATGATGACGGGGGTAAACGGCGCGGGCAAAACCACCTCAATTGGCAAATTATCCAAGGCATTTTCCCTTCGAGGCAAAAGCGTCTTACTCGCCGCTGGCGACACGTTCCGCGCTGCAGCTCGCGAACAATTAGCCGTTTGGGGCGATCGCAACCAGGTGACCGTCATTTCCCAAGAAGGGGGTGACCCCGCTGCCGTGGTCTTTGACGCCGTGTCCGCGGGTAAATCGCGTGGGTATGATATCGTGATTGCCGATACCGCGGGACGATTACCGGCTCAAGCC
>CAMYAA010000206.1 GCA_947253615.1 uncultured Sutterellaceae bacterium | reverse complement strand
GTCGTTGATGCGGACTTCACGGAAAAGAAGTAAGCATTGCTGATAAGGACCCTATTGGATGTCTTGGGTTTCTTAAAAAGCGTGAAACCCGCTCAAGTCAAACCTTAAGCGGGTTTCACAAACGAGGAGGTCGGAAGGCTTGGGGGAAAAACCAGCGTCCGACCTTTCCTTGTAAACGGATATGGGGCAGGGTGACATCCTGCCAAGGGCCTTTGGGCTCTATTTAATGATTGAAATCTAGATTGATATAAAACGCTATGGCTGATCAGGATTATTACGAGCTTTTAGGGCTTCAGAAAGGCGCGAGCGCCGATGAAATCAAAAAAGCTTATCGTCGAATGGCGATGAAGTATCACCCGGATCGTAATCCCGGGGATAAAGCGGCTGAAGAAAAATTCAAGCAGATCGGTGAAGCTTATGCGGTCCTGTCCGACGATCAAAAGCGTGCTGCTTATGACCGTTTTGGTAAAGCTGGGGTCGATCCACAAGCGGGTGCGGGTGGTTTTGGCGGCTTTGGCCAAGGGGGATTTAACGGGGCAGGTGGCTTTGGCGGCTTTGAAAACGTCAATGACATCTTCTCGGAAATCTTTGCCAACATGGGCGGCATGGGCGGCGCGGGTGCTCAATCGCGTGCCAATCGTGCGCAAACCGGGGCGGATTTAACTTACGAATTAGAGATTACGTTAGAAGAGGCCTATCAGGGCAAGACGATGAGTATTCGTGTGCCCTCGTGGACGGAATGTAACGAGTGCCATGGTTCGGGCTGCAAGCCTGGGACCAAGAAGAGCACCTGTGACATGTGTCATGGCCAAGGCGTGGTGATTACGCAGCGTGGGTTCTTCCAAACGCAGCAGACCTGTCCGAAGTGTCATGGGACGGGTGAAATCATCACGGATCAGTGTCCGAAGTGTCATGGGGAAGGCTATGAAGAGTCCACCAAGGTTCTCGATATTAAGATTCCGGCAGGGATTAGCTCGGGTCAGCGCATTCGTGTGGCGGATCATGGCGAACCCGGGATCAACGGGGGCCGACCGGGGGACTTGTACGTTCGCATTTTAGTGAAGAAGGACGATGTCTTCTCGCGTGATGGGGACGACTTGCACATTGCGTTACCGATTAGCTTTACCACCGCAGCCTTGGGCGGCGTGGTGAAGGTGCCGACGTTGGATGGTGAGAGTGAAGTGACCTTACCTGAAGGAACGCAGACCGGGAAGACCTTCCGTATGCGTGGCAAGGGTATGAAGCGCTTACACGAGACCTCGAATGGGGACTTGTACATTCACGTGGACGTGGAAACGCCTGTGAATTTAAACGCCAAGCAGAAGGACTTATTGCGTCAGCTCGAAGAATCGTTGAAAGAAGACGGGACGAAACACTCGCCGCGTGAACAGACGTTCTTTGATCGTATGAAGAATTTCTTCAAGTCCTAAGACGCGCGCGACGGCGGATTTTTTCCCAAACCAAAAACCCCGAGGGAGGATGATTCTCTCGGGGTTTTTCTACGCTTAGAGGGGCGCGCACATGGTCGTGAGCCAGCGTTGGGCTCGATGTGAAACGTGATCGAAAAGCGCGGCATAGACGCGTGCGTGATACGCATTGAGCCAAGCCTTCTCTTCGGGCGTGAGTGCTGCCTCATCAAACGTTCCCCGATCGATCGGACAGAGCGTGAGCGTTTCGAATTTGAGGGCGTGCGAGGGATCCTCGGCCGCCTCGTTAGGGACGGCGAGGATTAAATTCTCAATACGTACGCCGTGCTTACCTTCGAAATAGAGCCCGGGTTCGTTAGAAACGAGCTGGTGCTTCGGGATAGGCAGGGTTGAGCATGGCGAGATATGGAAGGGCCCTTCGTGCACGTTCGAGACAAAGCCTACGCCGTGGCCAGTGCCATGACCAAAGTCGAGACCCGCCTTATGTAAGGGGGCACGACAAACGCGATCGAGTTCGTAGCCCGTGGTTTTTTCACTAAACGTCGCGCGAGCTAAAGCGATATGGGCTTTTAAGACCAAGGTGACGTGCTCGCGCTCTTCGGGCGTGAGCTCCCCGATAGCACTCATGCGCGTGATATCGGTCGTTCCGGTGCGGTATTGGGCCCCCGAGTCAATAAGGAGTAAACCTCGCGTGAGGGTTACGTCGGAGGCTTCGCTAGGCATATAGTGGGGCTGTGCCGCATGAGGGCCAAAGGCGACAATGGCCTCAAAGCTCAAGTCTAAAAAGCCCGGTTGTTGATGACGCCAATCGTAGAGACGCTCGGCGCATTTCATTTCCGTCAACATGTTTCCAGCGTTGACGTCTTCCTCGAGTTCCGCGTAAAACTCCACGAGCGCAACGCCGTCGTGGAACATAGCTTCACGAATGGCCGCAATTTCGCCGGGGCTCTTACGTGCCTTGAGGAGCGTGACAGGGGAGGTCGCTTCGTAGGCGTTTCCCGTTAACACCTCGGCCACCTCGGCGTTCGTGCGTTTCGGGTCGAGCCAGAAACGCTGTCCCTCTGTCTTGAGGGCGAGTAAGGTGGGAATGAACAGATCGGGCGCAAAAAGGGTTATCCCGTCTTTTTCGAGGCGTTCCATGAGGGCCAAAGGCACGCGTGAGGGATTAATAAAGAGGATGGCCTCATCGCGGGTGACGATCATATCGCTCACAAAGAGTGGGCAATAATCAATATCTTTAGCTCGGGCGTTTGTGAGCCAGGCGATATCGTCGAGCGCGGTGAGCGCAACGGCATCGCACTTTTGTGACGCGAGAAGTTGGCGGAGTCGAGCCAGTTTTTGAGCGCGATCGGGCGAGCTCGTTTCGAGCTCAAAGAGTTCGGTGTTGGGGAGCGCAGGGCGATTTTCAACCCAGAGTTCGTCCATGATATCCGTGCTTTGAAGCGCGAGGTTCAGGTCGAGCTCATTGAGGTCCGCCTTAAGTTCTTTGGCTTCGTAGGCACTCAACGTTTGAGCACTCGAGGCGAGAGTGGCGTTTTTAGGGAGGTGTGCCGCGAGCCACGTCGCGAGATCTGGCGCGTGAGGCGCGCCCGAGCGAATCACTTCGATGGGAGTGCCTTGCGTCGCTTTCTCGGCGATTTCCCAATAGCGTGAGTCGACAAAGAGGGCCGCGTGTTGAGGGGTGACGACCAAGCGTCCTGCCGAGCCATGAAAGCCCGAGACATAGCCGCGAACGAGCCAATGTTGCGGGGGATATTCACACAAATGCGGATCGGCACTATTAATTAACCAAGCATCGATTTTATCGGTGGCTAAGCGTTCTCGAATGCGTTCGAGTTTCTCATGCACACTGAGCATGTTCTTGCCTTTTAAAAAAGAAAGAGGTTAGAAGAGTTTGCGAACCTTAATACTCACGGGGAAGCCCACGTGGTTATCACTTTCTTTATCTTCGCCGATATCGGTACTTAAGACGCGCCAGCCCGCATCACGCATGTCTTCGACGGAGACGGACACCCCAATATCGGGGCAGGCGAACAGCACATCGTTGAAGTGATGAAGCACGGTGACGGGTTCGACGGAGGTACAGGTCATGGTGGCGCGCATGGGCGCGTCAAGCAGCGGGTCTTGTCCGGCTTGATTGCTTTCTTTTTGATATTTGGGCGTACTCGAGCCACCTGTCTCTTATACACATCTCCGAGCCCACGAGACCGTACTAGATCTCGTA
>CAMYAA010000205.1 GCA_947253615.1 uncultured Sutterellaceae bacterium | reverse complement strand
ACACACTGCATATCGTCGGCAGCGTCAGATGTGTATAAGAGACAGCTAAAAGGACCGATTGCCAATACGAAATAAAATCCATAATCCTTCACTTTCCTGGAAAAAAGCGCTTTTCCCGCTCGGGTTAAGCCAAATGTGTCATTGATTTTAGCCCATTGGGCCTGGGATTTTTGTAGAATCCTCCTCAATCCCCTTTTTAACAAACCATAAGGTCAAATCAACGCTATGTCCGTTCAAGAACAAGAGTCTTTTATCGACGAACTTCGTGGTGCCCTCGAAAAATTTGAATCCGACGATGTCATGGACGTCTCCGCCGCTGACGGGTATTTAACCGCGTTAGCCCTCTTACCCGATATGCCGACGGACGAAACCATCTATGCACCGATCTTCAGCTTTGACGAAGACCACGCATTGACGGATGAAGAAAAGGCCGTCTTGCCCTTACTTCAGAAAAACTATCAATTGACGAAAGTCGCCCTTGATGCGGGCCATGGCTTTGAACCCATTATCTTCCCGTTCATCGACGACAACGATAAGCCCATCTTAAATGCTGAAGGGGTCGCGGCTGTCGGGACCTGGGTGACCGGGTTTTACTCGGGCATGAGCACCTGGGCGGCTGACGAATTAGAAGCCGATCCAGAAAGCTTTGCGCCCGTCTTACGCTTCCTCGAAGCGGAAGATTTCGACGAAGAACATCGTGAAGAAGCCGCCACGTTGATTAATGACTTCAAGGCCTTGGACACCAAACACAAGGTCAATACCTTAATCGAAGCGCTCCAATTAATCGTCGAATCCGTCTACGCTCTCAAAAAGAGCTTGAATCCAAATACCCCGCTCGTGAAAAATGCCCCCGAGGTCGGTCGTAACGATCCGTGCCCTTGCGGTTCGGGGAAAAAGTACAAGAAGTGCTGCGGCGCTAAGTAAATAAAAAGGAAAAGCTCACCGTGATTCTCGCAGGGTGAGCTTTTTTCTTACTCGCGACATTGCCCTTGATCATTAAAGGCAAAACGCGCTGGGTCTAACGCTTGGACTAAATTCCCAGGGAGTGTCCCAGGCAGCCCTAACGCCATCGCGACCACTTCTTGGGCTAAAAGCGCACCCCAGGTCAAGCCTCGAGAACCCAGTCCTGCACAAATCCATAAGCCCTCATCACGCGCAATCGCCTTCAATTCTGGCGCCGCTTTAAAGTGTTGAGCCCGCAGTGTCTCGCCCGTAAAAAAGGCCCCCATTAACGGGAGTCGATCCTCGGGAACCGCACGCGTACCTTCGTAAAAGCCACACCAGGGCGAATGCACTAAACGCCGCTCGCTCGCCTCGGCTTGAAAAAGCACCTCAAAGGCTTGAAGATTATGCGCATGCGCACGAGAGGCCGACCAGGACTCCCGCTCACTCTCGTAAGTGGCCCCAACCGCTTCAAAGCCCGTTGTTTTCATTACGTAGCCCTGACCCGTCACGGGCATCTTGGCCGTTAGCGAGCCCGCTGGCAACATCGAAATGCGCCCCTTTAAGGGCGAAAGGCCTAATTGTGTCGGACAAAGTCCCACACTCGAAGCGCTCTCCATCGCCGCACAAACAAACACCCGATCGGCCTCACATAAGCTCACGCCAGTTTCACTCACGGCCACCCATCGGGCAAGGTCCCCCGGCTCAATCGTCACCGCCATCCCGGTCAACACCCGAGCCTTACTCGCGGCCAAAAGGGCTCTCACCCAGGCTCCACAATGCACTAACCCCGCCTGCGGGAAGTACCATCCCCCGCGCGCGAGCGCTAACCCTGCGAGGCGCGATGCCGTTTCGCGTGACGTGAGCGCTAAATAACGTTCGGGAAAATGAAAAGGGGCACCGACTTCGCTCGCCTCCAGCCAGTCTTGATACTCCGCATCACTCGTGGCGCAATCAATCACGCCCGTCGGTTCAAAGCACTCGGGAAACGCCGCTAATAACGCGAGCGTTCGCGCATAGCCTCGACGCGTTAATGCAAAAAGCGGCGAGTCCGATCGCTGCCAATGCGGATGAATAAGCCCCGCATAAAGGGCCGAGGCCCCTGCCCCAGGAACACAGTAGCGATTAATCACCGTCGGTCGGATCCCCTGTTGCGCGAGCTCATAAGCCACCAAGGCCCCAGCTAACCCAGCACCAACGACGAGCGCCTCGGTTGAAAGGGGCGTACCCTTCGTGAGCGTTGACCTATGCGCGGACGAGCTCGGCCGAAAAACGCCCCGAGCCTCGCGAGCCACCCCCTTAAAGCGATACGCACGATAGCCTTGCATCTGACCCCCAAAGACGTCATCGGCCTCGTCGATCGCCTCGAGGTACGGCAAATCAAGGAACGTCGCCTCGGGCACCCAAAGGCGCGCTCGAGGCTGAAGAAAACGACATAAGGCATTGAAGGAGGTAAGCGCCTCTGGCGAATCGATTACACACTCCTCAGCGTGAATTACCCAATGTTTGCTCTCGCTTTTGGGGGAGCCCAACATCAGAAAAAGCGACGTAAAAAGCCCATGGCCCGTCGGCGCCTCGAGTCGATAAACCCCCGTGGGCTCATCCCAACCCAAATCGGGCTCCGTCCTTCTCCAGCCAAGCTCAATGTAAGCCTGAGCATCACCAGGCACCAAGCCCTCCGCGTCCGTCAAGGCGGGAATGCAAAACGCCATGAATCGCTCAGAAGAGTGAAAGCTTCGCTCCATCGCGAACCAGCGCGTTTTGTCCACGCCCTTGCCAACGAAAAGCACGGGATGAACACTCGAAAAGGGACGAAAAACGGGGGAATCCATAAACAACCAAAGGGGCATTAAAAACGGCTCCCGTGATTCATCACTGCGGAGCCGTTTGATTCAAGCCAGTTGCACGTTAGTGCTTCAAGGCCTTAAAGCGTAAGCGCTTGGGTTGACAAGCTTCTTCGCCTAAACGACGACGCTTATCGGCTTCATACTCATTGTAGTTCCCATCAAAGAACACCACACGAGAATCCCCTTCAAAGGCCAAAATATGCGTAGCAATACGGTCTAAGAACCAACGGTCATGACTCGTCACTAAGGCACAGCCCGGGAATTCTAAAAGGGCTTCTTCCAAGGCACGTAACGTTTCCACGTCTAAGTCATTGGACGGTTCGTCTAAGAGTAAGACGTTGCCGCCCGCCAAAAGCGTCTTGGCTAAATGCAATCGCCCGCGTTCACCCCCAGAGAGCGTGCCTACTTGCTTTTGCTGATCCCCGCCCTTGAAGTTAAAGCGCCCTAAATAGGCACGGCTCGACATCTGGAACTTACCCACTTGAATAATGTCCAAACCGTCGGAAATCGCTTCAAAAGCCGTCTTGTCATTAGGTAAGCCTTCGCGCGTCTGATTGACCGAAGCTAATTTCACCGTCTGACCAATCTCGATTTCGCCCGAATCGGGCTTCTCTTCGCCCATGATCATCTTAAAGAGCGTGGACTTACCAGCCCCGTTCGCCCCAATGACCCCGACAATCGCGCCAGGCGGAATGCTAAAGGACAAATCGTCAATCAATAAACGATCCCCAAAGCCCTTGGAAACGTGCTTGAATTCAATGACCTTGTCCCCTAAGCGATCCGCCACCGGGATAAAGATTTCATTGGTTTCATTACGCTGTTGGTATTCCGTGCTCGAGAGCTCTTCAAAACGAGCTAAACGCG
>CAMYAA010000204.1 GCA_947253615.1 uncultured Sutterellaceae bacterium | reverse complement strand
CAACATCGCGTCGTTAGGAGCGAAAGCCTCCATTCTTTCCGTCGTCGGTGACGACGAAGCGGGCAAACGTATTTACGAATTGGCAAGTCAAGCCAATATCGAACCCCTACTCGCCTTCGATCCGCTCTTGCCAACCACGGTGAAATTGCGCGTCGTCGCTCGCCAACAACAAATGTTGCGTTGTGATTTTGAGGCCACCCCGGGGGCTGAACTCTTAGGGAAAAATCTCCAACGTTTTCCGGAGTTGCTCCACAAAAACCACGCCCTCATTTTGTCCGATTACGGTAAGGGCGGCTTGGGCCACATTGCCAAGATGATTGAAATCGCCCAGGCGCAAGCCATGCCGATTCTGATCGACCCCAAGGGGGATGATTACTCGCGCTACCAAGGGGCCACACTCTTAACGCCCAATCGAGCCGAACTCCAACAAGTGGTAGGACGCTGGAAAAACGAAGAAGACTTAATCACGCGCGCTCAAAATTTACGTCGTGAACTCGGTTTAAAGTACCTCTTACTCACGCGAAGCGAAGAAGGGATGACCCTCTTTAAAGAAGATGGACAATTTAATGTCCCCGCCCAAGCTCGAGAAGTTTATGATGTATCGGGTGCGGGAGATACCGTGATTGCCGTCCTCGCGACAATGCTCGCCACGGGGTTAGACATCGAAGAAGCGGTACGCATTGCCAATCGAGCAGGCGGTATTGTGGTCGGGAAACTCGGGACAGCCACCGTCTCTTTTGACGAATTATTCGCCTAAGGTATTAGGAACACTCAAGCAAAAAAAGGACCTTTTCCATGAGTATTATGGTGACAGGCGCAGCTGGCTTTATTGGCTGCAACAACATTCTGGCGTTAAATGCCGCAGGTCACACGGACATTATTGCCGTGGATAACCTTGAAAAAGGAGATAAGTTCCAAAATTTAGCGAAGTGCCAAATTTCGGACTACTTTGATAAACGCGAATTTATCGAATTGATTCGTGAACGCAAGCTCTCCGCGCCCGACCTCATCATCCATGAGGGTGCTTGCTCGGACACCATGGAACAAAATGGTCGTTACATGATGGAAAACAACTATCGCTATACGTTAGAGCTTTTCCGCTTTGCTCAAGACCATCAAATCCCCTTTATTTACGCCTCCTCGGCCGCCACCTACGGGGATCGCACCGAATTTATCGAAGACGTCGCTTACGAACACCCGCTCAATGTGTACGGCTATTCCAAGTACCTCTTTGACCAAGTGCTTCGTCGTGAAATGTCACATTTGAAGGCCCCCGTGATCGGGTTACGTTACTTCAATGTCTATGGCCCCAATGAACAACACAAAGGCCGTATGGCCAGCGTTGCCTTCCATCAGTATTTCCAATACCGTCGTGAAGGCAAAGTCCGCCTTTTCGAAGGGTGCTTAGGCTATGGCAACGGCGAACAGTTACGTGACTTCGTTTATATCAAAGACGTCAATAAAGTCTTGATGCACTTTATCAACAAGCCCGTCTCTGGGATTTATAACCTCGGGACGGGTCGCGCTCAGAGTTTTAACGACGTGAGCTTGACCGTGATTAACACGTTACGCGCCCAAGCGGGTAAACCCACGTTAACGCTCGAAGAAGCGGTAGCCTCGGGTGAACTCGAATACATCCCCTTCCCCGAAGCCCTCAAAGGACGCTATCAAGCCTACACCCAGGCCAATCTCGAAAAACTGCGTTTGGCCGGTTGCGACGTACGCTTCTCGAGCGTCGAGGAAGGCACCGCCGACTATATGTTAGAGCTCTTAAAAGCCTATCCCAACGTTGATTAATGAATATCAATCAGGGCGAAGTCCATGGGCTTCGCCCTCACTCACTGTCCACCACTCATGAGCACTTCCTTACGCCGCGCCGCCTTCCTTGATCGCGATGGGGTGATCAATATCGATCGCGCTTACCTTTACCGCCAAGAAGATTTCGAATTTGTGCCGGGCTTTTTTAAAGCCGCCAACCAACTCGTTGACGCGGGCTTTGAGCTCGTCGTGGTCACGAATCAATCAGGCATCGCTCGCGGCTACTACACCGAAGCAGATTTTTGGGCCTTAACCGAGTGGATGACCTCGGTCTTAAAAGACAAAGGGATTCCATTATTGGATGTCCTCTTTTGTCCCCATCATCCCACCAAAGGCCAAGGGGCTTATCAGTGCGATTGCATGTGTCGCAAGCCCGCCCCGGGGATGCTCCTTGAGGCCGCGAAGCGTCACCATTTGACCCTCAACGCCTCCCTCATGTTTGGCGACAAACTCAGCGATATTCAGGCGGGTATCAACGCCGGGTGTCGCGCCAATATTCTTTTGGGCAAAAATGGCGACACGCCACCGCTCGAAACGGACTTGACGGACTTACGTTTTATGAACTTACTCGAGGCCGTCCAAGATCCTCGTGTTTTATCGCTTTTTTAATCCCCCTCGGGAGCGCTTATGAGCCAACGTTTACCTGCCCCTCAATTCGAGCAAAAACTCGTCACGCTCGACGAACTCAGTCAAGCCGTCAAAGGCTTGCCCCATCCCATCGTCATGACCAATGGGGTTTTCGATATTTTGCACCGCGGCCATGTGACGTACTTGGCGCAAGCTAAATCATTGGGCGCGAGTTTAGTGGTCGCCATCAATAGCGACGCGAGTGTGAAAATGTTAGGCAAAGGCGATGATCGCCCAATCAATACGGAAAAAGATCGCGCGATGGTCCTCGCGGCCTTGGAAAGCGTCGATCTCGTGGTGATTTTTGAGGATAAAGTCCCCCTCAAGGCGGTCGAAAAAGCCCATCCAGACATCTATGTCAAAGGGGGCGACTATACGCTCGAACAACTCCCCGAAGCAAAGCTCGTGAGTAGCTGGGGTGGCGAAACCATCGTGGTGACGTTTGAGCACGATCGCTCCACGAGCAAACTCATTAAGAAAGTGCGCGAAACGGCCAACAACTAAGACTCGATACAACAAGGGGGCTTCAATGAAGCCCCCTTCTTAATCTTAATGGAAATTATCGGACGGTAAAGCCACGCTTACGGGCCATATACACCGTCGCATCAATAAAGCCTTGCTTACTGCCGCAATCAAAGCGCGTACCCTTGAAACGATGGGCATAGAGCTTTTCATGCTCGAGCGAGGTGCTAATCGCATCCGTTAATTGAATTTCACCCCCAACCCCGGGACGCACTTTTTCTAAGGTCTCGAAAATCGACGGTTCAAACACGTAACGACCAATCACAGCCATACGCGAAGGTGCCACGGAAGGATCGGGCTTTTCAATAATGCCACGCATGCGAGACGTTTCACATTCCGTATCGTCCACACTCACAATCCCATAAGCCTTGGTTTCTTCGGGCGCTACATCTTGAACGGCGACAACACCGCCACCGCCTTGCGCTTCACGAACCTTGATCAACTGACCAATCGTGGGCTCGTCACTCGCGACCAAATCGTCGGCCAACATCACCGCGAAGGGTTCATCCCCCACGATGGGTTTGGCGCAGAGCACCGCATGGCCTAAACCGAGTGCCTGAGGCTGACGAATATAAATGCAATGCACACCCTCAGGGACGATCCCCTTCAAAATTTCAAGCAGTTCAAATTTACCCTTGGACGCTAATTCACGTTCAAGCTCGGGGGAATTATCAAAATGATCTTCA
>CAMYAA010000203.1 GCA_947253615.1 uncultured Sutterellaceae bacterium | reverse complement strand
AGTAATATCTTTAATCGTCCAACGAGGTGCCGCGCCAGGGGCCTCAGGCACAGGAAACCGCGCCATCGGCAGGCCTTGTGCAAAAAAGCACGGCGCTTGATAAATCACCAATTCATCCACGAGTGACGCGGACAAAAAGGCCGAATTTAAGCCTAAGCCCGCTTCCACCAAAACCTCATTGATTTCAATTTGTCCTAATTCAAACAGCATTTTAGCGAGATCCACACGATCTGGATTAGCTTTTGAAGGACAATGCCAAATTTCACCACCGCGCGCTCGGAGGGCACTCGCTCGTGCCTCATCATAGTGCGCACAAACAATAATCACCCCGGGCGAGTCAAAGAGTCGCGCATTGACGGGCGTCGCTAACGTAGCATCCACCACCACACGTAACGGCTCTAACGTGCCCATGGCCCCGCGCGCCGTCATTTGCGGATCGTCAGACAATACCGTCCCGATCCCCGTGATCACGGCGCCACTTCGCGCACGCCAACGACGACCATCCGCACGAGCCGCTTCCCCCGTAATCCACTTCGATTCCCCATTGGGAAGGGCCGTGTACCCGTCAAGGGTCATCGCACTTTTGAGGCGAACGTAGGGAACGCCTGTCTTCATGCGCTTGATAAAGCCCGCATTGATATCCATCGCTTGGGCTTCACAAACGCCACAAGTCACCGGCATATGCTGAGCAAGACGCTTGAGTCCGCGCCCCGCGACTTGAGGATTGGGATCCACCGTGGCAGCCACCACGCGCCCAATGCCCGCTTTTAAAAGCGTGTCAGCACAGGGCGGCGTACGCCCAAAATGCGAACAGGGTTCAAGCGTGACATAGGCCGTGGCCCCCGTCACGTCCTTCATCGCCTCAAAGGCCGAACGTAACGCCATCACCTCGGCATGGGGGCCGCCCACCCGTTGGGTGTGTCCCGAACCGAGCACTTCACCATCGCGCACAATCACACTGCCCACCGATGGATTCGGCGCCGAAACCCCAATGGCTTTCTTCGCCTCCTCAAGGGCGAACATCATCCAATGCTCATCCTCCGGTTGGGCTGGGCTCATATACGCACGCCAATCGCTATGCGTTGTTGATTCACTCATCGTTAGGCCTTGGCCTTCTTAGAACTCGCCTTTTTTCGAGGCGTCGAACGCTTCGTGGCCTTGTCGCTCGGCTCGGCCTCTTTCGCCTTCTTCGAACGCTTACGCGCGGGCTTTTCTTCCGAGAGGGCGTCCGACTCCGCTTCAACGAGCGGTTCGCTTTCACGCTCGGACTCCGATGCCGCCCCGTCCGTCGTGAGAGACTCACCGTCACGCGCCGACTCAATCGCCGCCATTAAAAACGCGTCGAGTTCACTTTCATTGAGCGTGCCTTGATGCTTAATCACTTGCTCAATCATCGTTAAGAACGCGTTCGGATTGCTGATGTTTAAGTACACGGAGGCATAGCGAATGTAAGCCACCAAATCTAACTCTAAGAGCGCCTTGAGCACATACTCGCCAATTAAACTCGAGGGGATTTCACGCAACCCCGTCAACATCAATTGATGCTCAATCTTGGAGACGACTTCTTCAAGCTTTTCTTGAGTCACTGGACGCTTGCGTAACGCCAAGGACATCGAAGCCATTAACTTGTCACGCACATAGTAGGAACGAGCCCCACCGCGCTTGATAATGCTCGGTAACGTTAAATGAATGCGCTCAAAGGTCGTAAAACGCTTTAAACACGAGAGACAACGTCGACGACGACGAATAACCATACCCTCTTCCGAGGAACGCGAGTCAATGACTTGAGTGTCTTGACTTTGACAAAATGGGCAAAGCATAAGAGAAATCTTGTGAAGCGCGATCCCTCCCCTTTAACGAGTTGGACCGCGAGATAAAAAGCATTGTCTTGGAAAGTTTACGCCTCCCCTAGGGGGTTTGCAAGAAAAAGCACAAAATATAGGAATCAAGCGCCTTAATTAAGCACCTTTTGTGGTTTGAACACCTTTTTTAACATTCGCGACGGTTTTTTAACGAAAAAAGGCAACAAGATTGCTTTCAATCTCATTGCCTTTGCTTGCTTTCGTACGGGGTCCTTAGGTCCCCGACGTGGCTTTCCTCGAGGGATTAACGGGCGTACACCGGGAACGCTTTCGTCAATTGAGCGACTTCCGCTTTCACCTTCGCCTTCACCGCTTCATCCTCAGGGCTCTTCAACAGATCAACGATCAAATTCGCGACCTTTTCCGCTTCCTTGGCGCCAAAACCACGCGTGGTCATCGCTGCCGAGCCTAAACGAATCCCCGAGGTCACAAACGGACGTTCTGGGTCGTTGGGGATCGCATTCTTGTTCACCGTGATATTGACTTCTCCTAAGAGCGCTTCCGCGGCCTTACCCGTAATGCCTAAAGCACGAAGGTCAACCAACATCACATGGCTTTCCGTACGGCCCGACACAATGCGTAAGCCACGAGCCGTTAACGTGTCGGCCATCACCTTGGCATTGGCCACCACGTTTTCTTGATACGTCTTGAAGGACGGATCCAACGCTTCACCCAAGGCCACGGCCTTGGCAGCGATCACGTGCATTAACGGACCCCCTTGCGTGCCGGGGAACACCGCCGAGTTGATCTTCTTTTCCAAGTCCGGACGGCAGAAAATCATCCCGCCACGCGGACCACGTAAGGTCTTGTGCGTCGTCGTGGTCACAATGTCAGCATGACCAAACGGCGTGGGATACACACCCGCCGCAATCAAACCGGCATAGTGAGCCATGTCCACCATTAATAACGCACCCACGCTGTGAGCAATCTCGGCAAAGCGCTTAAAGTCAATGCGTAACGAATAGGCCGAGGCCCCCGTAATAATTAACTTCGGCTTGTTTTCTTTGGCTAAACGTTCGACTTCATCATAGTCAATCGCTTCGTCTTCCCCTAAGCCATACGGAACAACCTTGAAATACTTACCCGAGTAGTTCAAATGCATCCCATGGGTTAAGTGACCCCCTTCAGCCAGGCTCAACCCCATGATCGTGTCACCGGGCTCTAAAAGACCAAAGTAAACCGCCGTATTGGCCTGAGCCCCCGAATGCGGCTGCACATTGACAGCCATTTCAACCCCCGCGGGCTCGCAAAAGAGCTTCTGCGCACGTTCGATGGCTAAACGTTCAATGACGTCCACATATTCACAACCACCGTAATAACGCTTGCCAGGATACCCTTCCGCATACTTGTTCGTTAACTGAGAACCTTGGGCTTGCATCACGGCTTCTGAAGCATAGTTTTCACTAGCAATTAACTCAATATGAGCTTCTTGACGCTTATCTTCCTGTTCAATGGCCTCGGCCACCAACGGATCCTTAACCTTCAACGATTCCGTGATCTTGGTCATGTTCTCTCCTAATAACGGTCAGAGCTGAAAACCCAATGTTCTCAGCTCTTTGAAATTCTAAATTTTATAACAAAACGATTTACTCGTCCTGAAGTCGTTTGTTGAGCGAATAACGCCCAACCCATTCTGCGGCGCCTAGCACATGGCCATCCATCGCCGCCTGAAGGTCATCCCAGGAAAACCCTGGTGTTAACCCGAGCGTTTCGACATCGAGGGCAAAAATGACGAAACGATAAAAGTGCCAACGTGAATCAACACCTGTCTCTTATACACATCTCCGAGCCCACGAGACCGTACTAGATCTC
>CAMYAA010000202.1 GCA_947253615.1 uncultured Sutterellaceae bacterium | reverse complement strand
TTGAAAGTGGTTCCTTTAAGTTGTCGAAGAGCTTAGTGCACTTGCCTTTGGTATTGAAGAAGGCAATTAAAATGGTCTCGCAAGCATATCCGAGGTTACAGATAACAACTGAGGTGGCCGAAGATGCGGAGTGTTTTTATGCCGATAAAATGAGACTTCATCAGTTAATTGTTAATCTCCTGTCCAACGCAGCACGTTACAACGATAAAGAATTCCCTAAGGCTTTAATCTCAGTGAGGCGCGAAGGGGATTCTATTGAGATTGTCGTGAAAGATAACGGGATCGGTATCTCCAAAGAAGAACAAGCAAAAGTATTTGATCGTTTTTATAAAGTTAATACGTTAAAAACTAATATCAAAACAGGAGGCACTGGTCTGGGGTTGTTTATCGTCAGGGCTATTTGTATTGCTCATGGTGGAAGTGTTGACCTAGTCTCAAGTGTGGGTGAGGGTACAACTTTTACTATTCGTATTAAGGATGATCAAAATTTTCATGGCTAGTTAGGAATGATGCATATTTTATTAGTTGATGATGAGATAGCAATACGTGAAACAGTGTCGTTAAATCTAAAACAGAGTGGCTATAACGTCACAGAGGCTGTTGATGGTATTGATGCCAAAGCTCAGTTTGATTGGTCTCGAGAATATGATTTGGTTATTCTTGACTATATGATGCCCGGCTGCGATGGAATTGAGGTATTGAAGTATATTCGACAGCAAAGTAATGTTCCCGTAATCATGCTAACCGCGAAGGATCAAGAGGAGGCAAAGTTAATGGCCTTTGAATTTGGTGCTGATGATTACGTTACAAAGCCATTTTCAATGAAAGAGTTGGAGATGCGTATTAAGGCCGTTCTGAGACGTTTTTCTATTGTTTCGCCCAAAAAAAAACGACGCATTAAATTTGTTAGTTAATGGCCCACTGGTATTAAACCTCAAAGAAAAGAAATGTTTTTGGAAGGCGGAGAACGCTCTCAAAAAAGAAGTTCCACTAACAGTGACTGAATTTCGTTTGCTCGAGAAATTGCTGTCGAACACAGGTCATATCATTTCTAAAGAAACGCTTATTTCGCGGATTTGGGACGATATTGATGAGTCCTCACAAAACGTTTTGAGAGTTAGTCTTTCTCGATTGAGAAAGAAATTCGTACTCGCCGGAGTTACAACGCCATTTATTTCTAATCACTCAGGTTATGGATACATGATTGCTGATCTCTCAGAGTGGGAGGAAGACTAGTTTTTGTAATGGGTTTGTAATAAACGAACAAGATAATTTCTCCTAGCCCCTTTGTGTTTAGCACAAAACCTTAATGGAGAAAGATTATGAATCTGTTACGTAGACGGTTGTTAGCAACTGGTGTTGGAGCAGTTGCTTTAACAGCAACAACGACTGCGAAGCCTGTCGATAAAGAAAGTGATTTAACTTACGATGAAGTTGTCGATGTAATTGTTGTTGGCTCTGGTGTTGCTGGCACAATTGCGGCTATTAAAGCTTCAGAGAATGGCTCAAGTGTTTTATTGATTGAGAAAATGAATCGCTTAGGCGGCACATCTCGCTATTCGGGATTGAATTTTGCTTGTGTCGGCTCACCTTTACAACAAGAGAAGGGAGTGAATGACAGCCCTGAGTTACTAGCTAACGATATGTTTAAAGTCAGTAATGGACTTGGTAACTATCAGTTGGCACTTCATATGGCTAAGAATACGTCACGTGTTGAGGTTTTTTTACGTGAACGTGGAGTGGTTTGGGATGGACGTTTACTGAAGTTAGGTGGACATTCTGTAGCGCGTTGTTTAGTCCCTGAGGGTGATGGCGCTGGCTTGATGAGTAAATTGTGGGAACATATGAAATCACTTCCACGATTAAAAGTACGTCTTAATACAAAAGCCGAAGAAATCATTTTTGATAAACAGGGCAAAGTTGACGGTCTCTTGGTTAAAGATGCTTATGTTTTTAATCCGAACGACGAAAATGACGATTTAAATAACAAATCGGGCAAGGATTATCGAATTAAGGCTCGTCAAGGGGTTGTGTTTGCCACTGGTGGGTATGCTCGCGATCGAGAATTTAGAAGTGTTGAGGTGCCTTTTTTACGTGGTGTATCAACGACAACTAATCAGGGCGCTACCGCTGGGGCTCTTAAGACAATGGTTCGAGCTGGAGCTCGAGCAATGCATTTAACTTTGTTCCGATTTGCCTATCCATTGCCAACGGAGGATATGTTGTGGGGGGTCATGCTTGATCCTGTAACTAGTCAGCGTTTCATGAACGAGGGCGAAACGCGAAATACGTTAGCTGTAGGTACGTTAAGTCTTCGATTAAAAAATGGCGATCGTAAGCCCTTTATGATTTATGACGAGAAAGGGTTGTCAAAGTTTCATAACATTAATCGTGTGGGGCGTAGCTTAAACGGTTTGAATGGTATCGATGGAACAATGTTTAAGTTCGATCGAATTGAAGAGTTAGCCCAACATTTTGGTGCAGACCCAGTTTTGGTTAAAAAGTCACTGGAAGTGTATAACCAAAACCTTATCAAGGGCGAAGATCAATTTAAGAAGCCCAATGAACGCACTGGGCGCAAAGTAGAGCCGATTGATATGAATGGTCCTTTTTATGGGATCGTTATTAGCCCACGTTTAAATTACACTCCTGGCGGTATTCGTTTCAATGAAAAAGCCGAGGCCATTTCAATGGATACAGGGAAATCTATTCCTGGACTGTATGTATGTGGTGAGGCTGCTGGTGGGCTCCATGGGGCTGAACGAATGACGGCATGTTCAATGCCGGATTGTTCTGTATTCGGTCTTATAGCTGGTGAACAAGTGTCTTCTCGTCCGAAGGCATGATGTAAGGAGTCTACCCCATGAAGTTAAATCAAGTTTATATCAAAGTTTTGTTGTCAACCTGCTTAGGGTTGATGGCTGGTACAGCCTTAGCAAATAACTCTTTAGAACTCAAGCATAAGAGTGCAGGAATGACTTGCACTTCATGTCACAAAGTTCCAGGCGATCGAGTTGAATCTAAAGCATGCTTGCAATGTCATGATCAAAATCAAGTGGCCAAAAAAAACCGAGTTCTTGAATTTTGAAGCAAAGCTTAAGAATCCAAAGACGGGTAAAGAGGAGGATCATATTGCACTAGTAAATCCTCACGATTCATATCATTTTGGAAAGTCTGAAAGCTGTTTAGATTGCCATCGTGAACATAGTCCGAGTACTAATGAGTGCCAAACTTGCCATGACATTAAGGCCTGGAAGATGGGTACTCCTCGATAATTAAAACTGCAGTTGCTAATCTATTCTATTCAGCCCGTAATTACTTCTTGATTACGGGTTGTTTTTAAGATCTGTTTGAAACAGGTGGGATTCTGAATACGTGAACTCAGGTTTTGAAAGTGTTCACGTATTTAAGAATCCTTTTTTGTATTGCTCGGCCAGCTCATCACGATGACTCGGACGAGGTAGGCTAAAAAGAGCGCTAACCAGCACGAGAAGAACATGTGAGAAAAGAAGTGAGCGCCCTGGATCATGCGGAATGATCCGAGTAAGAAGCCACTGACAATGCCAATAATCAAAATCGTATAAGCGAATCGGCGATAGCAATTCCAGAATGCCATGGCCCAAGCCACGAGATAAAACCCAGCCATGGCGTGTCCAGCCGGAAAGCATCGACCACCGCACTC
>CAMYAA010000201.1 GCA_947253615.1 uncultured Sutterellaceae bacterium | reverse complement strand
CTAGGCTCGGCCTTAAATCTCTTTACGATTGAAGGGATGAATCATAAAAGTGCGATCTTACGTGGGGTGTTAGCCGACGAGGCTAAAGCGCTTATGCAAGAGTTTTTCCAACGTCGTCGTGAAGAAGAGAAGGCTCCATAGGGACCAAAAGGAGTAAAGATGTTTAGTCGCGTATTTTCGCCCTTTGAAGGGAAGTCGTTAATGATTTGTGCTCCTTCGCGTCAGTGGGTCACGCCCACGGGGGAGGTGGACTTTGCGCTGCACCATCGTGCTCGTGAAGCGGCCGAGGCGTTAGGGTTTGAAGTCTTTTATCAACCCGGGAGCTTTAAGCTCGAGGCGCGCTTTGCTGGGGACGATAAAATGCGTGCGCAAGAATTTGTGCGCGCTCTTGAAACGTCTGGCATGGACTTGGTGATGGCCCTTCGTGGGGGCTATGGCGCCGCACGCCTTTTGGCCCAATTGAGTGAATCGGATTGGGCCCGTATTGAAGCGAGTACTACGCCGATCGTGGGGTACTCGGACTTTACGGCGATTAACTTGGCGCTGTTAGCTACCGTGCAAAAAGTCTCGTGGCACGGGCCGACGTTACGGGATTTGATTGATCCCGATCCGTTGACATTAAAGCAATTAGCGATGGTGATGGGGCTTGAAGCTTGGGAAGTGGATTGGACCGTGACAGAGCATCGCCTTGAGAGCGAAAGCGAGCGTACGCTGCCACGCTCTCCCGCGTTTAAGGACGACTATCAAGTGATCACGGGCCCCTTATGGGGCGGGAATCTCTCGGTCTTAACGAGCTTAATCGGGACGCCGTATTTCCCGCCTATTGAAGGGGGAATTCTCTGTCTGGAAGACATTGCTGAGCCCGCTTATCGGGTGGATCGTCAGCTCATTCAGCTCTATGAGGCGGGGATTTTAACGAAACAGGCCTGTGTGGTCTTGGGCGAATTCACGGGGATTGATAAAGCCTCGGCCTGGGCGGAGGACTTTAGTTCACGTTCGGTGGGCGAGACCTTAATACGTTTGGGCGTTCCCTTTGTGACGGGCTGCCCCATGGGGCACCAAAAGCGCAAAGTGAGTTTACCCATCGGTGAAACGGTTCGTCTCTCGGTCGCACAAACGAATGAGGGGGCCACACGTGTACGCATGCGTTTGGCCAACGGTGAATAAAGGAGAGGGTTTCGTGCTGGCATCTCAAAGTCCTAAGAGCTCGGCGCTCATTGGCCTCTGGCAACGGTTTCGTCGAGCGTTGCAACAACTCTTTCGCACGCAATATTCGCACCATCTGACGGCGCGGACCTTAGCGAACTTATTGTTGATTTCTTTAAAACTCCATCCGATTGCGTTGATCGCACAGATCACCGGGATGTTGAGTTTATTGGCCTCGTTTTGGACGGAGGCTTTAGGCCACTATTGGCTCATCGGTTGGTTTTGCATTGGGTGTGTGCAGATTTATTGCTCGCTCACCTTTGTTCGTCGTTTTTGGCTCGATCGTGATCGCGTTCAAAATGTGCGTGAATGGGTGCGTCGCTGGACGTGGTTAGGCGTTTTTTCGGGGCTCTTATGGGGGATTGCCGGTTCGGCCATGATGTTTTCGCTTTCGGGCCTGTCTCAAGTCGTGACGGTGGCCGTGGTGGTCGCGGTGACCTTTGCGAGTTGGCCCGTGTATTCGTGCTGGCTCCCGTCCTTAACCGCTTTTACGCTCTTTTCCTTGACTCCCATGACCATTGCCGTGGCCCTGCAGTACGGGGTGAGTGAAACGCTTTTGGCGTTAGTGGTCTTTACCGTGGGCGGCTTTATTTTGTATTCGGGTCGAAAGCTCAACGAAATTATGTTGGCCTCGATTATTAACGACAATGAAAATCGTCGATTGGTCGAGCGTCTTCGTCAAGAGATTACAACGTCGGAACAAGCCCGTCGTGAGGCGGTTCAGGACAGTGCCCGTCGTGCTCGATTCTTTGCGGCAGCCAATCATGACATTCGTCAGCCCCTGCAGGCCATGGGCATTTATGTGGGGATTTTAAAGAGCAAAGTGGGACCCGACTTAAAACCCATGGTGGAACAGTTAGCGATGACGGGGAGTTCCATTTCGACCTTGGTCGAGCAGGTGTTAACGGTCACGCGCATGGAGTTTGGGCAATTAGAAAACCATCCGGAACGCATTGCGGTGAAACCCTTTTTAGAGCGTTGTGCGATGGACTCGAGTGCCATTGCGAAAAAGCGTGGATTAATCCTGCGTGTGGTGGCCCCCGAATGTGTGGAAATCGAAGCCGACCCTGGGATGCTCACCCGTGCGTTAAAGAATCTCTTGAGTAATGCCGTTAATTATTCGGATCCGACACGTGATAAGCCCGAGATTGTGATTGGCGCTCGTGTCGTGAAAGGCGAGTGTGTAATCGGTATTTATGACTGTGGGCCTGGGTTAACACCGCAAGATCGTCAGAAGGTCTTTGAAACCTTCTGGCGCGGCAGTGCAGGGAAAGCTTCGAGCACCTCGGGCTATGGGCTTGGCTTGTCGATTGTGCAAGGGTTAGCGCGTCAGATGAATGCCAAAGTGAGTGTAGGTTCTAAACCGGGACTTGGCAGTGTGTTTCGCCTAGCGTTTTCGGCGCTCGTTTGTGCGCAAGTGCGTCATGAGATCGATGATGACAGTAATGCGCGACAAGTGCCTAATTTGGATGGGTTGGTGATTTTAGTGGAGGACAATACCATGCTGCGTCAAGCGGTCAAGAGCTTGCTCGAAGGCTGGGGTGCCGAGGTCATTGATTCCCCTGGGATTAATGAGGATTTATTGCGTCATGTGGTGCATGAGCAGTCGCGTTTATTGGCGTGTGTTTCGGACTATAACCTTGGGGACAATCAGCCCACGGGGGTTGAAGTGGCTCAACGTATAAATGAACGACTCTCGAAAAACATTCCGCTCATTTTATTAACGGCCGTGGCTCGCGATTTGATTGAAGCGCGTATGCGTCAAGAGGGATGGCATTTAGAACCGCCGCCCGTGATTTTGCAAAAGCCCATTGATCCGGACGTTCTCAATCATGCGGTGACGCGGGTGGCCAAACGCCGTTTGCATTAATGCCCCGACTTTAAACGAACAAAGACCTCTGTGTGAGGTCTTTGGCGTATGAGGGGAAGGCAAAAACGAAACGTGACTAGACGTCGACGTTAAAGCCAGCACGACGGGCTGCCACGAGGGCTTCCGTACGATTTTTGGCCCCGAAGGCTCGATAAATCGCGGCGACGTGGGTTTTAATGGTCCCTTCGGAGAGATTCATATCCAAGCAAATTCGCTTGATGGGAGAGCCTTGGGCCAAGTGCATCAAGACTTCTTGCTGACGTTCGGTCAAGTGAATTTCTTCTTGAAGGGCTAATTTTTGGGCCGTTTCGTTGAAGATACCCTGGCGTTGTCCTTCGTTCAAAAGGAGCGTGGGGATAAAGACCCCACCACGCAAGACGAAGTCAATGGCATTGGAGAGTGTATCGGTTTCGAGCGATTTGGGTACAAAGCCCGAAGCCCCGAGTTGCAAGACTTTCATAATGGTGTCTTTGTCCGTCTCGCCCGAGACGACCAATATCTTTAGGGCAGGGTACTGCTGAACGATCGCCTCCAAGAGTTCCGTGTCATGCGCGCCTGGCAGGTTTAAGTCCCTGTCTCTTATACACATCTCCGAGCCCACGAGACCGTA
>CAMYAA010000200.1 GCA_947253615.1 uncultured Sutterellaceae bacterium | reverse complement strand
TGAAAACCTTAACTCCTTTAGTTTCTTTTGTCTTAATTCGTCCGATGTGTTCTAAAATGTGAATATCATTTTTGTTCGGACGTTGAAGCAATGGGATTAAGTTCACAGAAAGTGCTATTGCCTGAAGAAAAAGCACGACAATGGATTGATCGAAAGCTTGAAGAAGCAGGCTGGGCTGTCATTAACCGCAATGAGTTTACTCCCGATAGTCGTGCCGTTGCTGTCAGGGAAACCCTTCTTAAGGGTAATAAAGAAGCTGACTATGTATTATTTTTAGATGGAAAGGCTATAGCTATTCTTGAGGCCAAACGTCATGAAATCCAGCTTGACAATCAATCACTTATTCATCAAGCCGAGAGTTACGCCTATAATCTGCCTTTCTGGGTTTGCTCCTATTCATCGCCCGTTCCTTTTGTTTTCTTATCCAATGGTATAGAGATTGCTTATCGAGATTTACGGGCTAAGGATAGTCAATATGAGGTTATTAAACGCTTTCCACGTCCTTGGGATTTATCAAAGAAGTTAAATCTTTCAACTTTCGCAGGGCTCCCAATCTTAACCCAGGGGACACTCAGAAAATGCCAATATGAAGCCTTAGTAAATATTGAGAAAACATTTAAAGAAGGCAAAAAGCGGGCATTGATCATGTCTGCTACGGGGTCTGGAAAAACCTTTACCGCTTCATTACTAATTTATCGGATGTTGGAATATACCCCGATGAAGCGTGTTTTATTTCTTGTTGACCGTAATAATCTTGGTGCCTCTGCTATAACAGCCTTGAAATCTTTCAATTTGACAGACGGCGGCCAACAATTAGATTCCATTTATGGCATTGAGCAACTAAAAAACCGTGATCTTGATTCACGTACTAACGTGGTTGTAAGTACGATTCAACGTTTATATGCATGGTTAACAGGGCATTTAGAGGACTATACAGAAGAAAAAGAAGATGGTGAATTAGAGCCTGATTCTCCTTCAAATACAGAAATCGAACTTCCTGATAAATTAGCCCTATCGCCTGATTATTTCGATTTAATCGTTATTGATGAATGCCATCGTTCCATTTACAGCGAATGGAAAAAGGTTTTAGATTACTTTAACTCTGCTTATATGGTGGGAATGAGCGCTAGTCCCATCCCCGAGACATTGGCTTTTTTTGATAACAACGAAGTGGTTCATTATTCTTACGAAGACTCTGTTTTAGACAATGTCAATGTTGGTTTTCGTATTTATAACATTACAACCTCTATTGTTCAGGACGGTGGGGCGATTAACGTTGGCGACAGGCTTGCGGTGACTACTCGTAAAACAGGCGAAAAGAGCACGCAAATTGCTGCTTATGAGCGTGTTTTTGATAAGAAGAAGCTAAACCGAACAATCTTAGTAGCAGACCAAATTCGAAAGGTATTGCAACACTATAAGGATGTGGTATATACCGTTCTCTATCCTGATCGTGAGCCAAATTATGACTACCTTCCTAAAACCTTAATTTTCGCCACGTCAGAAGCTCAAGCACAATTAGTGGTTGATATTGCGAAAGAGGTTTTTGAACGTCATGATGATGAGTTTGTTCAAAAAATTACTTACTCTGTTGGTAATGCTAATGAACGTATTCGTCAATTTCAATTTGAACGAAATTTTCGCATTGCAGTGACCGTCACCTTAGTTGCGACGGGCACTGACATACCTCCCTTAGAGGTTTTAATTTTCTTTAACGATGTTCGCTCAGAAACTCTTTACACCCAAATGAAAGGGCGTGGATGTCGCACTATTGATCCAACACGCCTTCAAGACGTAACGCCTAACGCTACATCGAAAGATTTGTTTTATCTCATTGATGCAATTGGTGTGAGCCGTAGTGAAAAAATTGTTCCTGACCTAACGAAACGTGATCCTGAGCATCCCTTCTCACCTTCGTTGGCTCAACTCTTTGAGGCCATGAGTCACAATTATTTGCCAGATGATTATTTTCAGTTGTTGGTTTCAAAGTTAAGTTACATCGAAGCAAGAGTGGATCCTGAAGATTTGACAGATTTCATGACCCTTTCAGATCGTTCTCCAGCGGAGTGGGCAAGAATGATTTCTGAAGTACTAGAAAAAGGAAGTCTTCCTCCCTTTATTTCGGTTGAACATGAAAATACGGAACGCAATGCGCTTGTTTATGAGCTATTAACCAATGTTTCTATAAGAAACAAGCTTGTTGAAATGTCGCGTGGTTACGTCAAGGAAATCTTAGATAAGAAAGATAGGATTGTTGACTATGGGTTTTCGATGGAGGAGGCAACATTATCAACCCAAGCCTTTGAGACTTATATTAAAGATCATAAAGATGATATTAAGGCGCTTCAGCTTATCTATAACCGAGAGGCGGGCTTACTAACATCCAATCTGATTGAAGACCTCAGCCGCAAGTTAGAACAGGCTATTCCAGGTTTTCGAGTCGGACGTCTATGGGGGCAATACCAAGAGCTCGATCCAAAGCATGTTAAGCCTCTTCGTTCCGATCAACAAGCTTTAACCAACCTCATTCAATTGGTTCGGTATGCTTACCATTTAATTGATAAACTCTCCCCCTTAACCTCACAGGTCGCTTCACGTTTTGAACTTTGGGTTGGACAAGCTCAACGTTCAATTGAACTGGATCCTGAGCAAAAACATCTTTTAAAAGAAGTCGCCTCCTACATTGCCTATAACGGTGGATGTAAAGTTGATCAACTTTATGAGACTAGCTCCGACTTAGCCAAGGGTTTGTTACGTATTTATAGCAGTTATGACGCAGCTAATCGTGAGCTATTCTCTCTTACAGAATTCATCCTTAAAGTAGCCTAAACATGTCCAAATCAATTCAACGAAAAAATGCATTAATTAAAAAAGTCAATGAGTTACTTAACATCATGTCGAGTAGCGGTGTCGCGAATACCGACTATTTAACACAATTGATTTACTTGCTTTTCCTAAAAATGGAACATGAAAAGGTTATAAACACAGGGAAAGCCTCCAATATCAAGCCTGGTTTTGGTTGGGCCGACTTACTTAATGAAAGTGGCACCGACTTAATTAGGCACTATGAAAGAACTCTTCAAGAGTTGAGTAAAGAAAAAGGGCTTGTTGGCGCTATTTTTATGAAGGCTGTCAATAAAATCGATTCGCCTGTTAATTTAGAAAAATTAATTTCCTTTATTGATAAAGAAAATTGGTTTGTTATGGAAGATGACTTTAAAGGGGCCTTGTACGAAAGCATCTTACAAAAAAATGGGCAAAGACAACAAGGAGGCGCGGGACAGTATTTCACACCTCGCCCTTTGGTTGATACGATCGTAAAAGTCGTTAATCCTCAGATAGGAGAAACAATCACTGACCCCGCTTGTGGCACAGGGGGCTTTTTATTATCCGCCTACAATTTCATGAAGGGCCAAAGTAAAGTTAAAGAAAAGTTAGACTTCTTAAACAAACATACCTTTACAGGTAACGACATTACCCCATTAGTCGTCACTATGGGTTCAATGAATATGTACCTTCATAATATTGGCGGTACATCTGTTCCTATTCAATGTAAGGACTCTTTACTAGAGCAACCTGAGAGGCTGGTCAAAATTGTTTTGGCCAATCCTCCTTTTGGCGCTCGTCCTGCGGGAACGATTGACATCAATCGCAATGATTTCATAAAAAAAACCAAGAACAATCAATTAAATTTTGTTCAACACATTAT
>CAMYAA010000199.1 GCA_947253615.1 uncultured Sutterellaceae bacterium | reverse complement strand
CTAGCGTGAGAATTTCGCCTTCTCTTTATCGAGCGTTAACGGTTCTCGCCTTACCGTTAGCTTCTTTTTACTTGATGTATCGTTCTCGACGTGCGCCTGCGTATCGTCGTTTTTGGAACGAACGTTTTGCCTGGTCCATTTTCCCTAAACGTACGGAAAAACCGCGTGTTTGGATTCATGCCGTGAGTGTGGGTGAAACCAATGCGGCCCGCCCGTTGATTTCGATGATTTTGGAACGTTGGCCAGAGAGCGATATTTTGCTCACGCATATGACGCCCACGGGGCGTGAAGCGGGCGAAAAACTCGTTAAGATGGCGCCCGGGCGCATTATGCAATGCTATTTGCCCTACGACGCACCTTATGCGGTCGAAAAGTTTTTCCGTCATACCAAACCGACCTTGGGGGTCATTATGGAGACGGAAGTTTGGCCCAACGTGATGCACGAGGCCAAGCGTTTAGGCATTCCGATGGTGCTTGCCAACGCCCGTGAGAGTGAAAAGAGTTTACGTAAGGCGCTCAAATACATTGATATTATGCGTCCAGCCTTTTCGAGCTTTTCGGCCATTTTGGCGCAAAGCGAAGCCGATAAGGCCCGCTTGGAACAGTTGGGCGGCGAGCACGTTGAGGTCTCGGGGAGTTTAAAGTTTGATATTGCGCCCAATCGCTCTCAAGAAGCCTTGGCACAATCCTGGAAGGGCGCGATTGCTCGTCCGATCGTGATGTTTGCCTCGACCCGTCGAGGGGAAGAAGCCCTCTTTATTCCTGGGATTCAAGCCTGGCGTGAACGCTTAGGGAATCCGCTCTTTTTGATGGTGCCGCGTCATCCTGAACGTTTTGATGAAGTGGATGCTCTCTTAAAAGACGCGGGGTTAAAGAGCGTTCGTCGCTCTTCGATTGAGCACTATGAAAACTTCCCCGAGGATGTGGACGTATTGCTCGGGGACAGTATGGGCGAGATGAGTTTTTACTGCGCGCTCTCTGACATGGTCGTGATGGGTGGGAGTTTTGGGCCCTACGGGTCGCAAAACGTAATTGAACCCGCGATGGCCGGGTGCCCCGTGATTGTGGGCCCTTCCATCTTTAATTTTGAGACGATTATTCAGGACGGTAAGAAAGCGGGCGCCATGATTCAGGTTGAAACGCCGGAGGCCGTCTTCCCGATTTTGCAAAACTGGTTGGACAATCCCGAACGATATAACGACGCGAGCGCGAAAGCGATTGCTTTTTCTCAAGCCTATCGAGGGGCTACTGAGCGTATTTTTGTTGTCTTGGAGCGATTATGGAAAGCCTCACTCAAACGCGAGTCGATATCCCAAACGTACTAACCATTGCCGGGGTCGATCCTTCCGGGGGCGCGGGTGTTTTAGCCGACATCAAGGCGATGAGCGCTTGTGGCGCCTTTGCTTGTGGGGTTGTGACCGCGTTGACAGCACAGAATACCCAGGCCGTTACGGGGGTTTTGCCCATTGATTTGGGGTTTGTGCGCGCACAGATCGATACCTTATTCGCGGATGTTCGCATTGATGCTGTCAAAATTGGCATGCTCGGGACGAGTGAGCTCATTGAGACGGTTGCGGAGCGTTTGCGTCACTATCGCCCGCGTTGGATTGTGCTCGACCCGGTGATGGTGGCCAAAAGTGGGGACCGTTTGCTCGCCCAAGATGCACAGCAAACCATGATCGATCAACTCTTACCGTTGGCGAGCGTTTTAACGCCGAATTTGCCCGAAGCTCTCGCCCTTTTAGGGCGTCCAGGGGAGCGTATTGAGCCCGAAGCGTGGCACGAGAGTGCCCAAGCGTTACGCGCCAAGATGTCGAGCGAGTCAGGCTGGGTCCTCTTAAAGGGCGGGCATTTAGAGAGTGATGTGGTACCGGACCTTTTGGTCGGTCCTCATGGCGCAGAACTTTCGTTGAGTTCGCCCCGCATTTCGACCAAAAATACGCACGGCACGGGCTGTACGTTAAGTTCGGCCATCGCCGCTTTCTTGCCGCAGACTCCATCGGTGCCTGAGGCCGCCAAGCGCGCCAAGCACTATATTACGGGCGCGATTGAACATGCAGACCGTTTAAGCGTCGGCCATGGCCACGGACCCACGCACCATTTCTGGCAAACCCTATAGTCAAATGTTACAAAATGTAAACATCATTTGACAAAGTGTCTAATTCCTTGCATAATTCACCTCCTACGGCGCATTAGCTCAGTCGGTTAGAGCAGAGGAATCATAATCCTTGTGTCCGCGGTTCGAATCCGTGATGCGCCACCAGAATTCTTGAAAAAGCCTCATCTTTGCGAAGATAGAGGCTTTTTTATCGTGAGCTCAACGCGTTTGAGCTTTTTTCTGATTCATTCGTCACCGGATCTAAACCGTGCAAGCGAAAAAAGTATATCTCCGCAGCTTTGGCTGCCAAATGAACGACTACGATACGCATCGTATTGCTGATCTTTTAGAAAAAGAAGAGCACTATGAGGTCACTGACCGCATTGAAGAGGCGGATCTTATTGTCATGAACACCTGTTCCATTCGTGAGAAAGCGCAAGAAAAGACGTTTTCTGACTTGGGACGTTTCCGTGAATTAAAGGCCACGAATCCCAATTTGTTAATTGCGGTTGGGGGTTGTGTTGCCAGTCAAGAAGGCGAAAACGTGGTGAAGCGTGCGCCTTTAGTGGACGTTGTTTTTGGTCCGCAGACCTTACATCGTTTACCGCAGATGCTTCATGAACGTCAACGCACGGGTCGTGCTCAAGTTGACGTGAGTTTCCCTGAAATTGAAAAGTTCGATCATTTGCCCACGCCTAAAGCGCATGGGGGAAGTGCTTTTGTCTCCATTATGGAAGGGTGCTCGAAGTACTGTACGTACTGTGTGGTGCCTTACACGCGTGGTGAAGAAATTTCTCGTCCGTTAGTGGATGTGCTCCTTGAAGTGGCGCAGCTCGCTGACCAAGGCGTCAAAGAAGTGACGCTCTTAGGTCAGAATGTGAACGCTTATCGTGGTGAAGCCCCTGACGGGTCGACGGCGGACTTTGCTTTATTGCTCGACTATGTGGCCGAAATTGATGGCATTGAACGCATTCGTTATACGACGAGTCATCCGCGCGAATTCTCGCAGCGTTTGATTGATGCGTATGCGCGCAATACGAAGTTAGTGAACCATGTGCATTTACCGGTTCAGGCGGGTTCTGACCGTGTGTTAATGGCGATGAAGCGTGGTTATACGGCGCTTGAATACAAGTCGATTGTTCGTCGTTTACGTGCGATTCGTCCGGATATTTCTATTGCCACGGACTTTATCGTGGGCTTCCCGGGTGAGACCGAAGAAGACTTCGAAAAGACGATGCAGTTAATTGAGGATGTGGGTTTTGACGCGAGTTTCTCGTTTGTGTATTCCCCCCGTCCTGGGACGCCAGCGGCGCGTTTGCCCGATGATACGCCCCACGAAGTCAAGATTGCTCGACTCCAGCGCTTACAGGCTGAGATTGAACGCAATGCAACGGCCATTAGCGAAACGATGTTAGGCACGGTTCAACGTGTGCTCGTGGAAGGCCCAGCCAAGCGTGGTCAAGGTCAGCTTCAAGCCCGTACGGACAACAACCGTATTGTGAATTTTGAAGGGGATGCTTCGTTAATTGACAAGATGGTTAACGTTCGTATTACGGAAGTTTTTGCACATAGTCTTGGTGGTGTTTTAGTATAGTAGGCACACAATAGTGTTCCTACCC
>CAMYAA010000198.1 GCA_947253615.1 uncultured Sutterellaceae bacterium | reverse complement strand
CTAGTACGGTCTCGTGGGCTCGGAGATGTGTATAAGAGACAGATGGAATAGCGAACGCGACGAATACGGTTCCCTGAGGCTAAAAAATGGGGTCTGGGAGGCTTGTGAGCGCTAGGCGTTTTTTAAAAGTGGAGAGTGCACGGTGCACACGATCGGGGCGAGTCTGCCCCAGAAACGCGCAAAAAAACCGCCGGATCTTGACCCGAAAAAGCAAAGGGTAAACCCTAGGTTTAAAGAGGAGGATTGGCGAGCAAAATTGCAAATCGGCAAACCAAAAAAATACCCTGGTTATGAAAAATAACCAGGGTTAAGAAATCTGTCGCTGGCGTCAACCTTAAACCTAACGACATTGTCGATTCGAAGTTATCAGCACAGAAAACATCAACCATTAAATGCTTTGCTTGTCGCTGACAGCTTCACGAGAGTTATTTTATTATAACTTTTCATCGGGTGAAATGTTTTCGTTTAGAAAAGGACGATTTTTGGGTTTAAATCCTTTGAAATCAGGACTTAAAACGAATATGAACGATTATTCAGTCATAATCGTGGAAAGGTGAACGGATTATCTTCAATAATCCGTGGTGAAAAAACTTGACTACAGACTGAGGACAACACAAGGATTTAAAAGAAAAAAGAAAACCCATTAATTCGAGCCTCAGATTTCTCGAAAATCACTTTTGTACGAACATAGATTTAAATTTAGGGACATTCCCTAACGCTATTAGCAAATTCGAGATGGTTCTTTTCATACGTAGTTCTACGAATTTGCAAATCGATCTTGACCGTGCATGATCTTGGCGAATTTCTGCCCCATTAAATATCAAAGACGCTTCTCGGGTCGGTGGCATATTTTGCAAAATAGGCCTCTTCGGGTTTTTCCTGAGTTTGCAACCAAGGGCTATCCTCGGCCTCGAGGCAATCCATGACGAGTCGGACGAGGTCGGGATAGACGCTCGAGGAACCTCGCCACATGGCACGGCCCACGAGGTAGCCCAAGGCATACCCCTCCCAATGGGAATACGTCTTTTGAGCTAGGGCGAGGATCTCGTAGAGTATCGACCAGGCTTTCTCAGTGCTAATTAAATGAAGGTCAGCCCCGGCGCGTACGATACTGACGGCGTGGGCCAAATCGAGGGCCTGTATCGAGAGTTCAGCCAAAGGGGTTTCTGGCGTAATCATTTCAAAGGCGAGGAGGGTGGAGAGGCCTTGTGCGAGGTTAGCGCGGTAATTTTTGATGCTTTGTTCGACCTCAGGCGCGAGGGCGGCGGGGTCCTCTTGGGGGTCGTGCTCAAGAATCCAGTGATAGTGCCCTTGATGGCCGTGTTCGAGTAATTCGTAGAGAGTGCGTTCGAGCGAGGCACTATCTTCGATCTCAAAAAAGCCTTGGAGGTAGTCTTCAAGGACACTCAATTCTTCCCCCGTCGTGAGCGAGTCGCAGAAAAATCCCATTTCTTCCGCGACGGGCGCTCCGAGACTTAAGGCGCGAAAGGCTTTGTTCGAGAGGGGCTCATGGTGAGGATTTTTGCGAAATCGCGGACACGGAAACGACACATTCACTTCACGAAAGCTTTCGTACATGGAGACTTCCTCGTTAGAAAAACCAAAGGCGTCTAGGGGACTCGACGTCGAATAAGCATGCTTCGCTTGGTCGGATAAGTGCGCGAAATGGCGCACTGACCCCTCTTAGTTTAGTGAGGTGTCGAACCCGGGGTGGTAACAATCTTTGTCGCGAGAGCGCGTCTGAATCCTGTGTGCTGATAAAGAACCCCTTCGTTAAGGCCTTCAACGCTTGGGCCTTGCCCAAAGCCCAGGGCTAAAAAGCGCGGGGCTCAAGCCTCGAGGCAAGGCGTGCGCGAGCGAAGCTCCCCGTAACGTTCCGCTACACTTCGTCGAACTTTTTTTCCCTCGGGGGGTGCCACTCGCTTGAGGGTTGACGTGAGGCCACGGCGGAACGTTTTTTCTCTCTCAAAAGGCGTCTCTCGGGGGCGTCATTGGGGGCACGAGACCCACAAACGTTAACGGGTGTTTCGAGCTAGGTGCTATCGCTTAAGGAAGACCGCCTGTTTGGTTTGGGTGAATCGAGGTTGTGTGTTGATGGGCATTTGTGAAGACAAACGCTTCTTTTATACTCAAGATTCGGGACAAGTATTTTTGTGGGAAGCGCATTTCCCTAAGGATGTGGCATGCGACTTAAACTCAAAGCCATGGTAGCGACGCTCTTGGCAGGCCTCTTAGGGGTGAATTGCACCTCGTGGGCCGGTAGTTCAAACCATCTTCGTTTTCAAAATTTAGAATCCTTAGCACGTCAAGGCAACAAAGAAGCCCTTTTTGATTTAGGGGTGCTCTATGCCAATGGTGAAGGCGTCGATCAGAGTTACGCACGCGGTTTGAAGTATCTCTGGGAGGCGGCTTTGCGAGGGTATGGTCCTGCGTATACGAATATTGGTCTCTTTTACTATTATGGGTTAGGGCTCAATCGCGACTATCAAAAGGCCTTTAGCTATTTTGAAAAAGGGGCGAAACACGATGACCCTCAAGCCTATTACAACTTGGCCGTGATGCTCGATAACGGGCAGGGCGTGAGCAAAAATCCCGCCCAAGCCTTAGCCTATTTTGAAGAGGCAGCACGCCGTCAATATCTCCCCGCCATTTCTAGCATTGCTTGTAAGTACCTCCTTGGACTCGGTGTGGAAAAAGATGAAAAGAAAGCGTTTGACCTCTATCACGACGGGGCCTTACGCGGGGATGTGCGTAGTCAGTCCAATTTAATCTTCATGTACTTAAACGGCGTGGGTACGCCGCGCGACGTTAAAGAAGCCTATTATTGGGGCGAAAAAGTCAGTCATTCCAATGATCCCGAAGGGCTCATGAATTATGGGGTACTCCTGGAAAAGGGCTATAACGGGTCTCCCAACGTTCGTGAGGCACTCGCGATCTATGAGCGGGCTTGTGAGTTAGGCTCGAAGTCCGCTTGTGAAGGCATTAAGCGGCTCCAAAAGCGCTATCACGCCCATAATAAGTCACCAGCCTCCTGATGATGTAGACACTAGGGAGCCTGCGAATGCGCGTTCCCCCGTGCACACGCTGCGTCCTTCATCCGCTCGGCTCCGTGGCTCATGAGCGGATTTTTTTGCGCCAAGAAAACCTACCTCTCGTGCAACTTTGGGGGTAGGCACCCCTCAAAACTTTCCTTCGTTGTTGAATTCGACATTGTCCTTGGCGGGTCGTTTCATTTTTGAGCATTCAAAGACGCCCGCCCTTTCGCTAACTGGGTGACGTGATTTGTCACCCCAAAGTACGAATCGTTTCCACCGCTACAGGCGAAATCCCCGCCTCCGCTCGATTAACCTTCCCCGATCAACACCTCCGAACGGCGCAAAAATTGATTGTTTTTTCCTATGAACTTAGGCTTTCGATAAACAAAAAACTACAAAGCAGTTTTCCTCACGAAAACATGAATGAGGGTTTTCCATTAACCCCTAGGGCATAGAGAAAAGCACGATTTAGTGATGTTTTGAAGGGGTAAGGGCTGGAGAGGGGGTGAAGAATGTCGCTAAACGCATAGGGCAGAGCGAGATTGAAGGAAACAGCGCTATTTTGATCAAAAGGGGCGTGGATCGAGAGGAGTGCGTTTGTCGAAATCGGGATAACCCCTTTAACCTAAGGTGTTTTAGGGAGTTTTAGCCTATTGTAATCGTGGTGAGAATACGTACACTAATAGAG
>CAMYAA010000197.1 GCA_947253615.1 uncultured Sutterellaceae bacterium | reverse complement strand
GCTTATACCTTAGGCATTCACCCTGACCTTTGGACGGCTATTTTCTTGTCCTTTGTGGCGGCGATTTGTGCCTGCGGTGCCTCGGGTGTTCCTGGTGGTTCGTTGATGTTAATTCCGTTAGCCTGTGGCTTATTCGGGATTGACCAGAACATTGCTTTACAAGTGGTGGCTGTTGGTTTCATCATCGGTGTCTTGCAAGACTCGGCTGAAACCGCCCTTAACTCTTCTTCTGACGCTCTCTTTACAATTGCTGCTTGCCGTCGTGCGGAACGACTTGAGAAAGCAGGTAAATAATTTATAGTCGTTTGCCAAGTGACGATCACTGCACCCCAGGGGGCCTTCCTCCTGGGGTGTTTTTATGGGTTAGTGCCCTTGAACTAGAGCCAGAACGCTGCAATTTTCGTAGAATAGAGCGTTCTTATGGAATCAAAGGAAAGCAGTGAGACGGTATAGCAGCGCACAAGACGTATTACGAAACGTTTTTGGCTATGAGGACTTTCGTGGTCATCAAAGAGCAGTGATTGAGTGTGTGCTCAAGGGACAGGATGCTTTGGTGATCATGCCAACGGGGGGTGGTAAAAGTTTGTGCTATCAAATCCCCGCATTATTGCTCCCTGGCGTGACGGTGGTGATTAGCCCCCTCATTTCGCTCATGCAAGACCAAGTCCAAAAACTGCGTTCTCTCGGGGTTCGTGCGGCGTACTGTCACTCTCAGATGTCGCCTCAGGCGTTAAGAGAGCTCTATCAGACGATGGACTCGGGTGAGCTCGATTTACTCTATCTTTCTCCGGAGCGTTTACTTCAACCCGATATGCTCGAGCGCATGGACCGATTAACCATTGGGCTTTTTGCGATTGATGAGGCCCACTGTGTGACGGTCTGGGGTGAGGATTTCCGCCCAGAATACCAACAACTCTCCATCTTGAAGGAGCGCTATCCTGGCGTTGCGCGTTTAGCGTGCACGGCGACCGCAAGTCCAGCAATGCGCGAAGAGATTGCCTCCATACTCTTAACCTCTCCGTTATCCTTTGTTGCGAGTTTTAAGCGTCCCAATCTCTTTTATCGCGTTTTTCACAAGCGTAGTTTTTATACCGTCATTGAGTGTTTAGAGCGTCATGCTGGGCAAAATGGCATTATTTATTGCCACAAACGTAGTAGTGCTGAAGCGTTAACGGCGTTATTGGCGCGTGAAGGATTCAATGTCGCGGTCTATCATGCGGGACTTGAATACGAGGCCCGAGAAGCGCTGCTCAATCGCTTCCAAAACGAGCCTGATCTAGTGATCGTGGCCACGATTGCGTTTGGGATGGGGATTGATAAGGGCAGTATTCGCTTTGTGATGCTCTTTGATATGCCGCGTTCTCCTGAAATGTATATGCAGCAGCTAGGGCGCGCCGGGCGCGATGGGTTGCCTGCGGAGATTATTTTGTTTGTCTCACGGGCGGATTATGTTCAGCAAATGGCGGTGTTACAAAAAGAGGCAATAGCCTCGCCTGAGCTGTTCCAAAAACAAAAGCAGCGTCTGGAGTCAATGATGAGCATTGCCATGACCGATCACTGTCATGAGGCGAGTTTACTGGCGTATTTTGGGGAGCACACGGAGGATTGTGGCCATTGTGATCACTGCTGTGATGGTCCTGATAGTGTGGACGTGACCTATGAGGCGCAGAAGTTAGTCTTGTGTCTTTTCCAGAGCTTTCAGCAGCTCAATCGTTCGATTTGTGCCCATACGTTACTTGACGTGTTGACGGGGCGAGTCCCGTCGGTCTCGGCTGATCAAGCCCTCACGAGTAATTCGCTCTTTGGGGTTGGCCAAGAGTGGAGTTATGCCAAGTGGAGTGCGTTATTGAGCATTTTGCTGGCCAACGGTGTACTCAAAATGACCACGGGTTCTCAACCGCTCTTGCAATTGGATATGTCGGCCAAAAAGTTAATTGATAATGAGCTGACGATTCGTATGGCGTGGGATGAGCGTGATGAAGGCGGGATTAAGGATGATCAACCCTATCCCGAGGTTACGCACTTTGAGTTGAGCCCGAGCGAGTGGAAAATTGTCGACGGCATTGAAGATTGGTCCACGCAAACTGCTTCGCTTTATCGAGGGACGCGATTGCATCCCACGGCTCTATATCAAATTGCGCGCTTTAAGCCCCGTCGAGTCTTTGAGTTAGGGCGATTAAAAGGGGTAGGCCCCAAACGGGTTGAGGCCTTTGGTCGAGTGTTGCGCGATTACTTGTTAACGCTTTATTGACCTTGGTGCAGGCGCGGTTTTTGCTTGCGCTTTGCCAAAATTTTGTCGAATAAAGGATTCGGAATCAAGCGTAAGATCTTTGCGAGCACGCCCATTTGCCAGGGGAAGACTTTATAGGTCTTTTTGGCCAAAATGGCTTTCACACACTGTTGTGCGAACTCTTCTGGCGTCAAAATGAACGGCATTTTATAGGGATTTTTCGCGGTCAATGGGGTCTTAACAAACCCAGGGCACATGGTTTGTACCAGAAGGCCCACTTTCTTGAGCTCGACGCGTAAGCTTTCACAGTAAGTAATGACAGCGGATTTACTCGCGCAATAAGCCTCAGAGCCTGGTAACCCACGAATTCCAGCCACGGAGCCAATCCCCACGAGTTGACCTTCCCCGCGTTTGATCATGGGTTCGATAAAGGGATGGAAGGTATAGGCCATCGCAAAGACGTTGGTTTTGTAGACGGCTTCGAGGGTATCCAAGTCTTCGTAGTATTGTGTCTTCACCCCATGCGAGATCCCCGCGTTGGCGATCACGATGGTGGCGCCCCCCGAGAGTTCTTCGAATTTTTTGGCCGCATTGATGATTTCTTCACGATTCGTGACGTCCGCGGGTAACGCAAAGTAGCGGGATTGGTCGCCCGGCAGAGACGCAATGAGCTCATCGAGTTTTTCTTTGTTACGAGCGACAAGGCCCAAAACGGCTCCGCGTTGGGCAAATTCACGCGCCATAGCTGCGCCAATGCCACTGGAAGCGCCGGTAATAAAGACTTTATGCATAGGGTTAGTCGAGGTTAAGTTCAAAAGGATAAGCTGCCCGTAGGCAGCTTATTGATCGAGACGATTAACGAGATTTACGAACTTCGTTAATTAAGTAGTCGATGCATTCTGGGGTGCGTTCGCGGCTACCCACAAGGTGTGGTCCCGTGCTGTAGAGGCCGCCAACACCAATCATCGGCGTGGAGTCGATTTGATAGCTCTTCCATAAGCTGTCGGCCTGTTGAGCTTTGCTCATTACGCCGAAGGAGTTGAAGGTTTGGAGCCATTGATCGTGATCGACACCGTGGTTGACCATGAAGGACGCGATATCGTCGACGAGCGTTGCCGCTTCGTACTTTTGCGTTTGATAGATCACACTTTCAAAGAACGGTAAGTTCAAATCGTCAAACTTGTTCAATGCCTTGAGTGCATAGAAGGTACGAGAGAACGGTTCGTAGGTTTTATTCCAAGCGACGGGGCAAAGGGTCACCACCACATCACTAGCAACATGCTGAGACCAATCATGGAAGACGGGGTAAAAGCGTAAGCAGTGCGGGCAGGTATAGGCAAAGAATTCCACCACTTCAATCTTATTGTTGAGGGTAGGTGCCGGCGGATTGACCATTAAGTATTCTTTCCCGGCGGTATAGGTTTGCGCAGCAAACAACGACGGGGAAGAGCAAGCAATGGCCCCCGAGATAAGCAAGTTACGACGTGAGATCATGGG
>CAMYAA010000196.1 GCA_947253615.1 uncultured Sutterellaceae bacterium | reverse complement strand
TGGACCCCCAGGAAGCGAAAGCCGTCATGGATACGGCGACGGATTGCATTATTCGCTGGGACCGTGAGTATTACGAAGAGGATGCGCCAAGCGTCCCTGACGCGGAATACGACCGTGTGCATCGTCTTTTAGCCGCATTCGAGAAGCGTTTCCCGGAATATAAGCGTCCAGACTCGCCCATCAGTAAAGTCAGTGGTAAAGCGCGTGAAGACTTACCGAAAGTCAAGCACGCCGTTCCCATGCTCTCCATTCATACGGAAACGGACTTTTCTCGTGAAGGGGCCTTTGAATTCGATCGTCGTGTTCGCAGTGAATTGGGCTTAAAGCCTGAGGATCCCCCCGTTCAATACGATGGTGAAATGAAGTTTGACGGCTTGGCGTGTAATTTACGCTATGAGCATGGCAAGCTCGTTCAAGCGGCCACCCGTGGTGACGGGGTACAAGGGGAAGACGTCACGGCTAACGTGCGTAAGATCGCGACGATTCCTCAGGTGATTACGGAACCAGTTCCTGCGGTTCTCGAAGTGCGTGGCGAAGTCATTATGCATAAGGCGGACTTTGTGACGCTCAATGAGCGTCAAGAAGCCGCGGGGAAAAAGCGTTTTGTAAATCCGCGTAATGCCGCGGCGGGTTCGTTACGTATGTTTAAAGAAGAAAAGAATCCGACCCCTCGCGTCTTGCATTTTTATGCCTATGCCTTGGGTGAAGTCTCGGATCCGAACTTTGCGACCTCGCAGAGCGATTTGCTCGACAAATTGACGGCTTTAGGTTTTCCTGTGGCGAAACCGCGCGACGTGGTTGAAGGTCCGGCGGCTTTAGCGGACTTTCATGAAATGATTAGTCGTGTGCGCGCTGAACTCCCCTTTGAAATTGACGGGGTGGTCTATAAAGTCAACGACTATGGGCTTCAAAAGACGTTAGGCTTTATTGCGCGTGAACCGCGTTGGGCCTGTGCGCATAAGTATCCGCCCGAAGAAGCGTTAACGACGGTTGAAGCCATTGATGTACAAGTGGGCCGCACGGGACGCTTAACACCGGTGGCCCGATTAAAGCCCGTCTTTGTGGGCGGCGTGACGGTCTCGAACGCTACGCTTCATAACGAAGAATTTATTAAAGAATTGGGTCTCAAGATTGGGGACACGGTCGTGGTGCGTCGCGCCGGGGACGTGATTCCGGAAATCGTTCGTGTGGTTTTGGATCGTCGTCCGGAAAATGCCCAAGACTTTGTGATGCCGAGTCTGTGTCCGATTTGTGGCTCGCACACGATTCGTGATGAAGAAGAAAAGGATACGCGTTGCACGGGTGGGTTAGTCTGTCCGGCGCAACAAACCTTGAGCATTGTGCATTTTGCCTCGCGTCGTGCGATGGGTATTGATGGCTTAGGGGAAAAGATCGTGACGATGCTCGTCGAGCAGGGCGTTTTAAAGACCCCGGCGGATATTTTCTTATTAACGAAAGAAGTTTTAACGGCCCCCTTGATGGAAAAAACGGGGGTTGACGACGCTGGTGATCCGATATGGACACCCGTCACGATTTCGAAAGGGAAAGTGAAATCGCGACTCGGTGATAAGGCGGCGGACAATTTATTAGCCTCGATTGAAAAAGCCAAAACGACAACGTTAGCGCGCTTTATTTTTGCGTTGGGCTGTCGTCATGTGGGCGAATCGACCGCGTTGAGTTTGGCGCAGCACTTTGGGTCGATGGCAAGCTTGGAAAAGGCCACGCTCGAAGAATTAATGACGCTTCCTGATATTGGTGAAGTCGTCGCGGAAAGTATTGTGGCCTTTATGAGTGAAGATCATAACCGCAAGGTCATTCAAAGCTTGATGAACGAAGGGGTGCATTGGCCCGATCCCGTGATGACCTCGGCTAATTCCGCAGTGGCCGGCAAGACGTTTGTCTTAACGGGGACGTTACCGACCCTCTCCCGCGACGAAGCCAAAGATAAACTCATTGCGGCCGGGGCCAAGGTCTCTGGCTCGGTGAGTAAGTCCACGGACTACGTGGTGGCCGGGGAAGCGGCAGGCAGTAAATTGGAAAAAGCCCAAACGCTCGGCGTGACGATTATTGATGAAGCGGGACTCATGGCGCTGTTGAGCGGCGCGGGCGCACCGATCGCTGAGAAAGCGGCTGAGCCCGCCCCCGCAGTGAACGCCTCGGAGAGCGAACCGAGCGAAACGCAAGGAGTGCCAACGGCCGGTGAGGCTCCTCGTGCGAAGCGCACCAAAAAGGCCAAGCCAGCCGAAGCCGCCAACAGTGCGCAAGGGTCATTGTTTGAAGACACCCCCGAGGAACCCGTGAAGGCCAAGCGTAAAAAGGCGAAGTCCGAGCAGGATTCCGGCATGGGCTCGTTGTTTGGTGACGAATAGTTGGGAGGCTTTCTAAAGCCTCAACGCAAAGCACCTCACGCAAAGGAAAAGAAACCCCAAAGGTTAGTGGATAACTTTTGGGGTTTTCTATGTTGAGAACGGGCGTGTTATTCGCTCTGGGGCGCTCGCCACGTCAGCACGGCCCAAGCGCGTTGGCCTTGGCGGATGGGCGTCTTTGTCGCTTGGTATTCGTTATAAAACGCCACGAGGGCCTTTTCTTCGGCCTTCGTTAAGTGGCCGAGCGAAAACCGTACCATGTCCACGAGTTTTTCCACGGGGCCCGTGAAGCTCATGGGAGGATTTTCAATGAAGTGGATTTCGCATTGAATCCCCATTTGATGGAGGCGATTGACGAGATAGAGATACGTGGGGAAGCCTGGATCGTCCTCACGCCCGATCGCTTTAAAAATGGCATCGTCAAAAAAGTGTGCGTCCGTGGTGGCCGTCACCACGACACGATCAAGACAATGGCCATGGAGTTTGGCAATCATGGCATCCAAATCGGGCACGAGCGTGGAGCGCGAGGCTAAAACCACATCGGCCTTAGGGACGTTGTCCCAACAATCGTCCCAGCCCTTTAAAAAGGTGGTGATATTGGGAAGGCCGTTCGTTTGGGCGGCTTGGGTGAGTTGTTCGAGCATTTTGGGGGAGAAGTCGAGTGCAAAGACTTCTTGACACTGTTCGGCGAGTGGAATGGCCAAGGTGCCAGGTCCACATCCAATGTCGAGCACCGTTTCGTTCGGGCGCACTGCAATGAATTCGAGTAAGGGATCGGTATAGGTTAATTTCCCTTGATCCCAATGAGCATGGGTGGCTCGTTCGTCCCATTGTTCGGGAGGTATTTCTTGAAAATGCGCCGCTTGGAGATGTTTTTTGTAGAGCGCATTGATATCGATATCGTGGAGTGTTTTCATCGTTAAACTCCTGGGGAAAAAGTGAGAGTACGATAGCGCTCCCCAATCCCTAGCACCATTCGGAATGATGCTAGGTGACGAGGGGTAATTTGTGAAAAAGCTTTAAAACGTTCCGTTTAATAAGGCCTTGAGTCGATCGAGCGACAATGAAAAGAGGGGCGCAAGGCGTTCTGGAGTAAAGAGTGTATCCACGGGCCCCATCGCAAAATGCCCTTCGCGATCAATGGTCGCTAAGGTATCGGCTAAGAGTCGCACGTGCGAGGGGGTATGCGTCGTGATGAGGACGCTTTTTCCTTGCGCTTTGAGGGCCAAAATATGGTCGATCACACGAATTTGATTGCCAAAGTCGAGACTTGCCGTGGGCTCATCCATAACGAGGAGGGGACTTTCCTGACAGAGCGCTGTCTCTTATACACATCTCCGAGCCCACGAGACCGTACTAGATCT
>CAMYAA010000195.1 GCA_947253615.1 uncultured Sutterellaceae bacterium | reverse complement strand
CACACTGCATATCGTCGGCAGCGTCAGATGTGTATAAGAGACAGAACTAATTCAATCGTAACAGGAGAGGTTTCTCGTTGGAATTGAATGTATGCGTTAATTTGTTGCAATGCACCTTCGAGTTCTCGCACATTAGATTTTAAGCGTTTTGCAATGTACATCGCTACGTCAGACGGCAAGGCCAGACCCATAATGTTCGCTTTGTTGAGCAGAATGGCCACACGCATTTCAATTTCCGGCGGCTCAATCGCAACCGAAAGACCTTGAGACATGCGCGAAATAAGACGAGGCTCAATATCTTTTAGGCCACGCGTATACGTATCCCCCGTCATCACGAGTTGCTTATTGTGTGGAACTAAAGCTTCAAAAGCGCGATAAAACTGCGCTTGCGAGCCTTTAGCGCCAGAGAAGGACTGTACGTCGTCAATTAAAAGCAAGTCTAAATTGCGATAACGCTCGTCAAAGGCGGCTAATGCTTTTGTGGACTTCATCGGGTCACGAGCAGCCGAGGTAAATTCTGCAATAAAGTCTTGAGCCGTCACACAACGAACACGATGACCAGGATTGAGATCTAAATAACGATGACCAATGGCTTGCATTAAGTGTGTTTTACCTAACCCAACGCCCCCGTAGATGTATAACGGGTTGTATTGTTGCCCAATTTTTTGCGCGACGTGTTCAGCGGCGGCAACGGCTAATTGGTTGGCAGTCCCTGTGACATAGTTCTCGAAAGTGAGCTCAGGAATTAATCCGGTATCTTCACGACGACGCTCTGCGACTTCTTGAACAGTAGCAGCAATTGGGGTATCCGCCCCGGTTGTTTCATCGATGGGTAATAACGTGACCGTGATGGGGTGATTGAGAAAGCCATTAGCGGCATCTTCAATCATGCGCAAGTATGTGTTGCGTAAGCTAGTAATCTTATTTTGAGGCGCACGAAGCTTTAAGGTGTACGATTCTGGATCCCAGTGGTCGAATTGAATGGGCTTAAACCAGATATCAAAGATACTTTGAGGTACTTCAACTTTTAGTTTTTCAATAAGTGTGTACCAGATATCAAGCATATAACAACCAAAAAAACCAAAGCCGCCCGAGTTTTCTAGGGCGACTGTATTTGACATTAAAAAAACGAAGATTTCTTATTTTAACTTGAATTGGTTTGCTCTGTGGTCGAAAAGCTCCAGCTTCAAGAATAGTTATCCACAAGTGGGTGTGAATAAAAAAATCAGAAAAATCAAGGCTTGCGACTGAATTTTTCATTTTTTAGGGAAAGATATACACAAGGGTAAGGCCGTCGTATTTTGACCTTCACTATATATAGTGTTTTTGTGGAAGCAGTCTGAATGCCTATACGAAAAATAGGCTTGAATGGGTTGACAAGCTAGGGGGCTTTAGGGTTTAATATAGGGCTTTACTTTGCGAGTGGCAGGGTGTTTGTTGCGATAAAAATAACTCAATACTTACTCTCTGTTGGGCAAAGGAAAATTTAATAGCAGTCACCAAAGGTCTTGATTGAAGGCAGTTGGGTGATTGTCGGGGGATTTTTTCCCTCAGAGAAAAAAGTTTCTTTTCACATTAGTCTTTTTTTGAAAAAGACTTTGATATTGCCTGTTGAGGAAAAATCATGGCCACCAAACGTACCTATCAGCCCTCCAAGGTTAAGCGTGCTCGTACGCACGGTTTCTTGGTTCGCAGCCGCACCAAGGGCGGTCGTCGCGTTATTGCACGTCGCCGCGCTAAGGGTCGTCACACGCTCGCTCTCTAAGCGAGTGTAGAACACCACGGCCAATAGCCGTGTTGCACAAGAACGGTTTTAAGTACCCCCGTAGTCTTCGCATCATGCGAAGTGAAGACTATGGGGTTCTTGCGCATGTAAGAAACGAAAAAACCTTCGGATTCGCATCCGGCGCATTTTCTTTAAGTGCGATGTGGCGTGAGGCTGATCAGCCTTTACGCTTCGGATTAACCATCGGTAAACGTAACAGTCCACGATCGGTTGATCGCGCCCTGTGTAAGCGTGTTTTGCGTGAGGTTGCGCGTCATCGCGCTCCTGAATTTTTGAAAGTTTTAGACCAACGTTCGTATGGTCTCGATATTAGTCTCCGACTCTGTCAAAGCTTGGAAAAAATGGACGCTTATCATGTGGGTGTCGATGCGTTAAAGAAAGCCCTCTTTAATGATGCGAATCGTCTCTTTGACCGATTAGAAAAAGCCATCAAGCAAGGGTATAAGTTCCCAAAATGATGAAATCAATTTGTAAAGGCTTGATACGTTTTTATCAATTGACATTATCGCCCTGGGTAGGAAGAGAGTGTCGTTACATTCCCACCTGTTCTAATTATTCGCTCGAGGCAATCGAGAGACATGGTGTCTTGCGCGGTTTATACTTAACGGTCAGACGCATATTATCTTGTCATCCTTTCGGCGGGAGGGGCTACGACCCTGTCCCTTTAAAATTTTCTTGGCGACATCATTGCCCTGAATGTGCCTCCGAAAAGACTAAAATATGCGATTCCAAACAATCCAATCCTCCCCAACAATCTGAGAAATAACGGCCTTCCTATGGGAAAAGATATTCAACGTGCTCTTTTGTGGGTGATTTTGTTCACAGCCTGCTTTTTACTTTGGGATAACTACCAAGTCTACAAAGGCGGTGAATCCTTTTTGAATCATCCGCAACAACAAGAAGCGTCTCAAGACGTGACGAAAAATACAGTCTCTGCTAGCGCTTCAGCTCAAGTTCAAAATACAGATACAAGTGTGACCGTTAAGGATCCCGTTGTCGTTACGACGGATCAGATGAAAGTGACCTTTGATAGTGAAGGTGCCGTCATTGTTGGTAACACGCTTTTGAAGTACCCACGTCAACCTGAATGGACCGATGTTGGTTTAGCAGGTCTTATTTTGGGTCATAAAGCGCCTACTAACTTAGGCGATGTGAGCTTGCTTGAGCTCAATCACGATCATACCTATGTGGTTCAGTCTGGTTTAGTTGGGGGAGATTTCCCCAATCACCGCGATATGTACAAGTTGGTTAGCACCAATTTGAACATGGGTGATGCCGATCATCTTGATGTCGTTTTTGAAGCGACCAAGGGTGATGTGACGGTTCGTAAGACCTATATTTTTAAGCGCGGTAATTACGGCATTGAATTGAAGACCGAAGTGATCAATCACTCCGACAAGTCCATCACGCCGTCGGTTTATTACCAAATTACCCGTGATGATTCGAAACCTGAAGGTTCTTCGAGTCTCTATTCCACGTACTTAGGTGCTGCAGTTTACTCTTCGGAAGATAAGTTCCAGAAGGTGAAATTTGACAGCATTAAGGACAAGGACGCTAAGTTCATTAAGAACGCTGACAATGGTTGGGTCGCTATGATCCAGCATCACTTCGTGACGGCTTGGGTGCCTCAAGAAGGTATTGCTCGCGATAACTATGTTCGCGAAGTCTCCAAGGACTTGTATGCCATTGGTTCTGTTGTTCCTTTGAAGGCTTTAGAGGCTGGTCAAACCGAAATGACCTCGGCGGTCTTATATTCGGGTCCTCAAGTTCAAAGTCGCTTAGAACAAATTGCTCCGGGGCTTGAATTAGTGACGGACTATGGTTGGTTAACTTTCTTAGCGAAGCCGATTTACTGGTTACTGGAAAAACTCCACGGTTTAGTGGGTAACTGGGGTTGGGCTACTGTCTCTTATACACATCTGACGCTGCCGACGATATGCAGTGTGTAGATC
>CAMYAA010000194.1 GCA_947253615.1 uncultured Sutterellaceae bacterium | reverse complement strand
TCTAGTACGGTCTCGTGGGCTCGGAGATGTGTATAAGAGACAGATTGCGGGGATTGGGCATCGTACGGACTTTGTACTCGCGGCCCATGCGGCCGACGTGGAAGCGGCCACGCCGACGGCGGCGGCCGAACTCATTGGCTTGAGTAAAGATGAATGGGAAAGTCAATTGCGTCGCACCCATGGGGAATTGACGCGATTATTACTTAATACGTTAAATGACTTTGATCAGCACTGTGATCGCTTTGATCGATTGCTCGGTACGCCTGAGGCACTCTTCTCGCAAAAACAAACGCGCATGACGCAAATGGCCTCGAGCTTAGCGCAGCTCTACCATCGTGAATTGACGAAAGCCGATCAAACCTTGGTCCGCGTTTCGAGCAATCTCGAGCGTGAAGGGGATCGCGCGCTTGATTCACGTCGTCAGTCGCTCGAAGGCGTCGAGCGTCAACTCTGGGATTTAACACAAGCGAACGTCGCTCGTCATGATGAGCGACTCTTGCGCATGACGGATCGCGTAACGAATCCCAATCGCTATTTAGAGCATTTCCAAACGCGTGTGGATCAACTCCAGGCGCAATTGGATCAAACGATCGGGACGCTTGACGCGAAAGCTCAACCGTTAACCCGTTATCAAGAGCGACTTGAGTTAATTGCGATGGATACGCTCGAGAGTAAAGCCGAGCGTGTGGAAAGCATTGAGTGGCGTTTACCCAAGATGGATAAGGTGGTGAATGACTTATCGACACGTTTAACGACGCTCTCTGGAAATTTAGACTTGGCCATGGAAAATCAATTGCGTTTGACGGAGTCGAAAGTCTCGAGCTTATCGCATCGCTACGATGGGTTTATGCCCTGGTTTGACCAAGTGACGAAGACGGTAGAGATGCAAGCGCAAGCGTTATTGGCGTTGAATCCCGATCGTCCCTTACAGATGGGCTATGCACGCATTGAGTCCGAAAACGGGGTTGTGACCTCCTTGTCCGAAATCGCGGTGGGGGATGCTCTCTCGATTCACTTAAAGGACGGGTCGGTTCAAACGCGCGTTGAGAAAAAGTGCGAAGCGGGTAAAGAGCCCGTCTAATACTCGAAGGGCTTGATGCCCGAGGGGCCCATGGACACAACGAAACGTTCTTGAGGTGTCCCCAAAAAAAGGGGGTCAGCTACGGCTTTTTTACCAAGCGTGAGCGCGGCTACACTCGAAAAAGTCCTAGGCTCCCAAGCTTTTGGACAACATTTCCCCCTTTGGTGGTAGCTTTCCTCGGTGGATCTAATACGACGGGATACTATGGAACGGGGTGAAAGTTGATTAAAATAGTCAAATATTTTGATGGGGTCTAAGGTAATCTTAATTTCTATCGATTATCATAGCCCTATACATTTTTACAATCGACCTCGATTGATCCCGATTATTGATAAGGAGACTGTTCATGAGCTTTACGTTGCCTGAACTTCCATTTGCGATTGACGCTTTAGCGCCTGTGATGAGCCAAGAAACCCTCGAATACCACTGGGGCAAGCATCATCGCTCTTACGTGACGAATTTGAACAATTTGATCGCCGGTACGGACTTTGAAGGCAAGGCCCTCGAAGAAATCATTCGTACGAGCCAGGGTGGCATTTTCAACAATGCTGCTCAGGTGTTCAACCACACCTTCTTCTGGAACTGCTTACGTCCGAACGGTGGTGGTGAACCGGCGGGTGCTTTAAAGGCTGCGATCGAAAAGACCTGGGGTTCGTTTGACGAATTCAAGAAGGCTTTCTCCGCTTCGGCTGCTGGTAACTTCGGTTCTGGCTGGACGTGGTTAGTGAAGAATGCTGACGGTTCTTTAGCCATCGTGAACACGAGCAACGCTGGTTGCCCGTTGACCACGGAAGGTGTCAAGCCCATCTTAACGATTGACGTTTGGGAACATGCTTACTACATTGATCATCGCAATGCTCGCCCGAACTTCATCAAGGCCTATTTCGACCAATTAGTGAACTGGGAATTTGCCCAGGCTAATTTCGAAGCCTAATTGAACGAAAGCGCTTGAAAAGCGTTAAGCACAATCAGGAGTGTGTTTAATTGCTTTCGCGATTCGTGAGAACGCCCACTATGCCCTTGAGGAAAGTCTCATGGGGCTAGTGGGTTTTTTCTTGGAAAGTTGAGCAAAAATTCTGAAACCTCGTTAGTATCTCTCTTTTCGAAGTGTGTCCCTCCCTTGAGGATTTGGATTAAGGGGGTGATAGGGACATGGATCTTTCGATGGAACTTATTTAAAACGCGAAGACGCTTAAAGGAACCCCTATGACGGATATGCCTGATTTATGTCGTGACATTCAAATGCAATTGCCCGATCAGATTTGGATGTTGGATTCGTTATCCCGCTATCGTGCTGGTGCATGCTACACGACGGACTTTGCGTCGATTCACGGTCACTTCTATTTATTTGGGGTGGTGACGGTACCGTTGAGCTATGTGGAAGATGAATTCACCTGGGGGTGCTGGGTTGAAGTCGACAAGTCCTTACACGACGCGTATTTAGCGGCGTATCAATCGGAATTGGCCGATACGATGACGGGTGAAGGCGTGTTAGCCAATGAAATTCCGAGCTACACGGATAGCTTAGGGGCGAAGGTTCAAATTCAATTCTTCTCGAACCGTCGTCCGGCCTTTACGGTGGATGTGAATACGACGTTAGGGACGGAACAGGCCGAAGGTTTAACGGCCGAAGCGCATCAAGAATTGGATCGCATTTTGTTCCCGGACGATGATGACGATACGTTAGAAGACGATTTCGAATAAGTCGTCTAATAGGCGACGGGGGTCAGGCGCCCCCTATTCAACAAAAAAAGAAGGGCAGTCTATGGTGAAGATTGCCCTTTTGCTTTTTATGACGTCCCCAACGTTTTGACGAGTAGGGGACGAGATTTTCCCGCGGGGATTATTGACGACCCGTGGAGCCAAAGCCGCCCGTGGCGCGATCGCTTTCTTCAAAGCTCTCGACGATATTGAATTGGGCCTGCATGACGGGAACGATCACCAATTGAGCAATACGTTCGAGCGGCTCGATCGTGACGGGGTTTTGTGAGCGATTCCAGGTCGAGATCATGAGTTCGCCCTGATAGTCGCTATCGATTAAGCCCACCAAGTTTCCTAAGACGATCCCTTTTTTGTGACCCATCCCAGAGCGCGGAAGGATCATGGCCGCGTAACCCGGGTTACCGATATGAATGGCCAAGCCCGTTTTCAATAAATGCGTTTCCCCCGGTTGAATCGTCAAGGGTTCATCAAGAATCACGCGCAAATCGAGCCCCGCGGACCCTTCGGTAGCGTAATGGGGTAAATGTTCGCGAATACGTTCATCCAAAATTTTGACATCTAATTTCATGGCGATCCCTGAGGGTGATGGTTAAAAGTGCTATCAGTTTAACCGAGATGTGTGCGTTATGGGGGTGCGCGTTGAGTGATGGGCGTTGGCGCGTGCCAAGCCTGGGAGTATGGGGGGTGATTAATACGGTTAACCTTTAAAGATTCGAAACAAATGATAAGAAAAAACGTTGTAAAAATACCAATGGGCGCGTCTGTGACTATGTGTTAACAGGGGTAATTTATAGATTGTGAAGAAGTTCTTTTGTAGCCCTTTGTTCTGAGAGTTTTATAGGGTTAAAAGTTTTATTAAAAGATTGAATAATTTAATACAAAATTAAATAGAGAATTAGCTTCTACCTTGTTATCTATGGCGTTGTCGATATTTTT
>CAMYAA010000193.1 GCA_947253615.1 uncultured Sutterellaceae bacterium | reverse complement strand
TCTAGTACGGTCTCGTGGGCTCGGAGATGTGTATAAGAGACAGTCCTTCGGTTCGTCTTGAGCAGAGGAATGCTCTTTGGGTTCAGATTTGGGTTCAGCGCTTGTAACTTCTTTTTCAGCTGGAGGTACCGTTGCTTCAGAGGCCTTACCTTCGGAATGTGCTGCGGGAGGTTGAGCGTCACTCACGGGCTTTTCAGCGACCGCGGGTTGTGCCTGAGGTTCGGAACTGGCAACAGGTTGTTCTTCGTGCTTTGGAGGAACAGGGGCCGCTTGTGCCGAGCTTGGCTGATTAGGTTCGGTACCCGTTTTTTCAGATTCAGGCTTGCCAGAAGTTTGATTAGCGTCAGTGGATTCCTTTGTAGGGGTTACTGGCTTTGCTTCCGGTGCAGGAGCTGCTGCGTGGGCGTTAGCGTCGGGGCTGCTAGGAGCAGGCCCGCTTTGTGCCGTAGATGGTACAGGTGTTGCAGGCGACGTCACTGGCGAAGCTGAACTTTCGTCGTTCTTAGAATTGCTAGTATGTGTGTCTTCATTGTGAGAGTCGACCACTGCTGCAGGATTGGTATCCGCGGCTTCTTTGGCCTTCATCTTCCGTATATCGTCTTGAATTTCTTGAGGTAAAGGCTCTTTGATGTCATTTTTGGCGTAGTACGCTTCGATATCACGAGCAAAAGTTTCTCGTGTTTCATCGTGTACGTTGCCATATTTGAATTCTTTAGGATCTAGTACGAAGACAGGCTTGCCATTGACCTTTTTGACATCTAAGACAACGTTGGAACCACTAAGCATGGCGGGCATATCGATGGATGTGAGTCCTTCGGTAACGCCCAATTTGGTTAAGTCAAAGGAAAACGTACCAAGCGTGTAGTCTTTGGGGTCTCCCAGAAAAACACGACCATCCCAAGTTAAACGGCTACGCAAGATCTTGTCCTGCTCATCAACCGTGTAATTGCCGTTATTTATTTTTTCTGAAGCTTCAGCGTTGTGTTTTGTGATTTGCTTGGCAACTTCAGGGTACGCGACCCCGAAATCTTTAATACGTATTACACGGGCGCCAGCACTCGAGTGATATTCCGTAGCAATGTTGAGATCGTTCCCAATCATTTTAAGTTGGGAATACGGATTGTGCTGTCGGTCGTATTTCTCATGACCGTATTTATTGTCTGTACTTCCAGTTGTAGAGTCGGGGGTATTAGACGCTGCCAGCGCACTTCCAGCCAAAAACACTGAAAGAATAGCGGACGCGATTAGGGTCTTTTTCATGTTAATGTCCTGTTGTCTGTTCGGCTCTTTTGTGTGAGCAAAAAAAATAGTTCCTAATATTTTAGGATTTTGCTTACCACTGGTAATGACACAAAGGGGCTATATATCATTAAAAAATGTATACATTAGTTATTTAACAAATTGTTTCTGTAATAGAAATCTAAAAGAAACCCTAATGACGTTCATCCTTTGTCGTTCAGGCGTAAAGCTTCTTTGAAAGGGTGGGATATTCCGCGGTGTGCGTTGGGATTTCTCAAGTCGAACCCGAAGGTGCGATAATGATTAAATCTTTCTTTTTCCATAAGAACACAAACAATGTCTGAAGCAGTAACTTTATTGGGTGCCACTGGCAGTATTGGTCAATCCACGATTGATGTCGTGAAACGCTATCCAGAACGTTTTAATATCGAGGCGTTAGCCGGTGGTTCTCGTGTTGAGCCGTTGGTGGCTATGGCTAAAGAGGTTCATCCTCGTAAAGTCGCGATTGCCGACGAAACCCAATACGACGCTTTAAAAACGGCGTTATCGGCCGCTGGCCTTTCGGAGGTCAAAGTTCTCGCTGGCTCCAAGGCCGTCGCTCAACTCGCTGAAGACCCTGAAACCGATTGCATCGTTCAGGCGATCGTTGGGGCCGCTGGTGTCGAGCCTACGTTTAAAGCCGCTAAGGCAGGTAAGCGTCTTTTGCTCGCGAATAAAGAAAGCGTGGTTTGCGGGGGCGAATTGCTCATGAAGACCATTGCTGAAAATCACGCCAAATTGTTGCCCGTGGATTCCGAACACAATGCCATCTTTCAATGTTTAGAAGGCGCTCGTCCGGAGGCGCGTCAGACGTGTCGTTTACTTTTAACCGCTTCGGGCGGTCCTTTCCGTGGTCGTAAAGATCTTCGTGGGATTACGCCAGAACAAGCGGTGGCTCATCCGAAATGGAGCATGGGCGCCAAAATTAGCGTGGACTCGGCCACGTTGATGAATAAGGGTTTAGAAGTCATTGAAGCCCGTTGGCTCTTTGATGTCACGCCGGATCGTATTGACGTTGTGGTTCATCCTCAAAGCGTAGTCCACTCGGCCGTGACTTTTAATGATGGGAGCATCATCGCCCAATTGGGCGCGACCGATATGCGTCATCCGATTGCGTACGCACTTGGCTATCCTGATCGTTTGGACGGCGGTAACAAGCGTTTGAATTTAGCGCAAATCGGTAGTTTAACGTTTGAAGAACCCGATCGTGAAACGTTCCCGCTTTTACAACGTGCGTTTGATGCGTTGAATTTAGGGGGCGGTTCCTCGATTGTGCTCAATGCCGCGAACGAAGTCGCTAATGCGGCTTTCTTGGCGCGTCAATTGAGCTTTATCGGGATCAGTCAGACCGTCACACATATGTTGGAAACGATTCAAGTGCCGTTACCCGATTCTGTAGAAGGAATTTTGGGGTTAGACCACGAAGTTCGTGAAAAAACCCGTGCTTGGTTAGTTGATAACGCTCGTCGTTTTGATTAATGACTGTTCACTTCAATCGTGAGTAACGCGCATGAACTTTATCATCACGTTATTGATTTTCTCGCTCGTGATTTTCCTTCACGAGCTTGGCCACTATAGTGTGGCTCGCTTTTTCGGGGTCAAAGTCCCTCAATTTAGTATTGGGATGGGCCCCGAATTAATCGGTTTTGAAGCGTTTCAAACCCGCTGGCGAATTAGTGCTTTTCCCATTGGTGGGTATGTCGAACTCACGCAAGATGAGTTCGCTTCCCCCGAGCATCCCACGCGTCCTCCTAAAGGGGACTTAACGAGCTTGGCCCGTTGGAAACAAATCCTCGTGGCATTAGCGGGTCCTGGGGCCAATTTTCTTTCGGTCGTGATTGTGATGTTGGGCGTTGGACTCTTTGCTAATACGCATGACTATTCGACCGAAATTCGTGCGTTGAGCCCCGCTAATGTTTGGTCGAGCTACGGCTTAGAAGTCGGGGACCGCATTCAGGCGGTCAACGATACACCGACCCCTGGGCTCGAGCGTGTGCTCTCTAATATTTTGGGTTCTGAGGCCGCCTCTACGATCAAAGTGGATGTGCTTCGCCAAAACGCACCGGTTCAAATTGTTGTCCCCGTGAACGGCACCACGCCAGAGGAAAAAGAACACTCGTTGATGCAACTCGCCTTTGATTTGCTCACGTCGCCCACGCTTTTAATCGGTCAAGTGGATCCTGACTCCATTGCTGATCATTTGGGTATTGATCCCCAAGATCGTATCTACTCGGTCAATGGTAAGCATGCTGATACGCTTCCTCGCTGGAGTGCACTGTTGGACGCCGCCAAGGCGAGCGGCCATATGACTTTAGGGATCGAAAAGATCGACGGTTCGCATTACGCCGTTAATACGCCGATTAAAGCAGGGACGACTTTAGGAATTCACTTCTCGCAGCGTTTTGATCCCGTGGAATATCGTGCGTCGCTGCCCATGGTCTGTCTCTTATACACATCTGACGCTGCCGACGATATGCAGTGT
>CAMYAA010000192.1 GCA_947253615.1 uncultured Sutterellaceae bacterium | reverse complement strand
CTACACACTGCATATCGTCGGCAGCGTCAGATGTGTATAAGAGACAGATACAACACCGAATCGGATTGACCCACATAGTCGAGCAATTGCTCCGTCGTCTCGAGAATTTCCAACGCCATCGCACGCACGTCTCCCCCCGTGAGCACACAACTGAGCGCACGTTGATCACGATAAACTTGGGGATAAAAAGGACTGCTCGCGGTTACGGGACCTAAATAGGTCCAGCGTTGAATCTCGGGAGAAGTTTCGGAGGTTTTTTGAGGTTCGACGAAGTCACCCAGACCCGCTTTCGCTTGGGGGATCGGGGCCGCTGTCCACTCATAACCACGACGGGTCAGAGCAAGTGCGATAGTTTGCAAAAGTCCCACCGACCCAGAGGCTCGGCTTGGCACTTCGGCAACTTTGTTGTCAGATGGCAACCCGCTCATCGAATACTAGTGAGTTAAAAAGAATAAGAACACTTTCGAACACAGACTCGGTTTTAAGTCGAGTTGCGTTTGAAAGGCAAACACAGACTAGAGTTTATCAAACTCTGCGATTGAATTCTTGATTTTTCGGGCTTAAGTGCCAAAACACCAAACAAATACTAATCCTAAGAGGACCAGAACGATGCCGACTTGGCGAATGCCCGAGGGCGAAAGCTCGCCCAATTGGACGAGCATTCGTTGCCAAGCTTTGGGGAAAAGAGTTGGTAATAAACCTTCAATGACGAAGTACCAACCCAATACCCAGAGAGCGATTTCCCAGCGTTGCAAGGGGTAATCGTCCTACTTCGCGGACTTCGAGGTGGGGTTAGCCACGCCCGAGTCGCTTTGGAAGAACTTAAAGAACTCGGTACTCGGATCGAGCATCATCACGTCACGCTTGGAATTAAAGCTTTCGCGATACGCATCCAAACTACGCACGAAACGGGCAAAGTCCGGATCCAAGTTAAAGGCCTTAGCATAAATGGCAGCCGCTTTTGCGTCCCCTTCCCCCTTGATGGCTTGTGCATCACGGTAGGCTTGGGCCAAGATCACTTCACTTTCACGATCGGCTTCGGCGCGAATCTTTTCTGCTTGCGCAGCGCCCTTGGAGCGTTCTTCACTCGCGACACGCTTACGTTCAGCTTCCATACGGCGATAGACCGATTCGGAAATTTCTGGCGTAAAGTCCACGCGTTTCATACGCACGTCCACAATGCCAATCCCGACGTCTTTCACACGTTCCTGAAGCATTTCACGAATTTCAATCATCGCGCGTTCACGCTCCGAGCTCGTGATCTGATTGACCGTACGCTTGTTCACGACGACGTTTAAGACGTCACGCAACAATTGCGAAAGGCGATTTTCGGCGGCTTGTTCGCTGCCTTGGAAACTCACCCAATAAAGGCGAGGATCTTCGATACGCCACTTCACAAACGTGTCGATCAATAAGTTTTTCTTTTCACTCGTTTGCACCAAATCCGACACGCTTAAGTCGAGATTTAACACACGCTTATCCAAATACACGATGTTTTGGAACGGGGGCGGGAGTTTGAAGTGAAGCCCAGGGACACTCACCACACTCTTTAATTCACCCAAACCAAAGACCAAGGCATATTCACGTTCGTTGACGGTGTACACACACGCACGAATGAGACCAATCGCCACTAAAAAGGCAATAAGGAGCGAGCTAAGTTTTTTCATTGTTGTTCTCCTTAGCGGGTGCGCCCCAAAAGACCACGACGAGCAAACGGATCGACCTCTAAGGTCGAGACCGCATTGGTGTTCGTGCTCGTCGTACTCGGCACGGACGAATTCATCGGGGTGGAATCCGCTGCCGCCTCATTGGCGGTCTCATTGGCGTCGGCTTGAGCGGCTTTTTGCGCATCCGCCTTCACGGCCCCCATGATTTTGTCGAGCGGCAAGTAAAGGAGGTTCGAGCCCGACTTCTGATCCACATAGACCTTCGTCACGTTCTTTAAGACGTCCTTAACGGCATCCACGTACATACGATCACGCGTCACTTGCGGGGCTAACTTGTACTGGTTGTATAGCGAGGTGAAGCGTTGAGCATCCCCCGTCGCAGCTTCTTCCACGCGGGCCTGATAGCCTAAAGCTTCTTGCTTCACACGGCTAGCCGTCCCTTGGGCCTTCGGTAAAATCGCATTGCGATAAGCTTCACCCAAGTTAATCTGACGTTCACGGTCCTGACCGGCCTTGACGGCGTCATTAAAGGCGGCTTGCACGGGTTCAGGCGGCTGAGCGTTTTGAATAGCCACACTCATGACTTCAATGCCCGAGTGATAACGGTTGAGCATCGCTTGCATCGACTGACGAACGGCGTTGGCAATTTCTGCCTTGCTTTCAAAGAGAACGCTGTCCATTGTGCGACGACCCACCACTTCGCGCATGGCCGATTCGGCCACTTGCTTCACGGTTTGGTCAGGGCTACGCAAATTAAAGACGTAGTCCTTGGCGCCGCCCGGCAAAATACGATACTGCACGGAGAAGCTCATATCGACGATATTTTCGTCGTCCGTCAACATCAAGGATTCGCGCCACTTGCCAGCGCCCCCGATATCAATCGTACGAACGGAACTCACGTCAACCAACTGCACGTCCTGAACGGGCGTAGGCATATGCCAACGGAAACCAGGGTTCGTGGTGCTCGAGTACTTTCCAAAGGTCGTCACGACCCCGACTTGCCCTTCGGGCACGATATAAAAGCCCGTGGTGGCCCAGCCAATCAGGGCGACGATCGCAATCGCCACGCCGATGGAGCCCCCACGACGCAAATTGTCGTTGCCATTATGATGGCCACCCCCGAAATTCGCGGGTTCGGCCTCGTCGTTGGACGAGCGCTTTTTCCCAAAGCGTGGGAATTCAAACGTGATGCCTTTACTCGTGTCATCGTCATCACGTTCATCACGCCTCGAGCGAGAAGAACGCTCCTCATCACGCCCTCGGGCGTTACCTTCCCCGCGGGAGAAGTCATCACGACTTAATAATTTGGACTTCGAGTCTTGGCGACGGCGAGGTTCATCCTCACTCTCGCCCCCGAAGAGTTTGGTTAAACGTTCCCAGAGTTCGTCGATGTCGTTACTCTCAGGATTGTTTGAATTGTCTTGACGCGGGGTACGTGGACTACGCGGCGATTCACGATCCATATCACGATCGTCACGCGAGACACGAGGACGATCCTCGAGTCCCGGCACACGGTCCTCGGCGCGCGGTTCGCGCATTTCGGGTTCACGCTCCGTGTCGGGCTTCGCCTCATCACGGTTGTCCTGACGAGCGTCGTTCTCTTTCTTGTCGTCAGGGCGTCGACCCCACTGGGAGTCATTTAAAGACATAGGCTGTCTCCACTATTATTTTCTTTAAAAAGGTCGAGGCGCTAACCCATCGGCTCTAAACCAAGGGCTAGGTTCGCCATGATAGTGAAAGTTTATCAATATTTGCGCGGTTTTTTTAGCGCAATTCCTCGTTCTAAGAGACGAGGTCGTAATAAAAAGTTAGGGAAGCGTTAAAGCGTGGCTTTAGGGCTTCCCTCTCTATGAGTGTGTTGGTTATTTTCTATCGCGTCGTCGCTCGAGGTAACGCGTGATATCGTCACTTTCGAGTTCCTTACGAAGGCGTTCGTCCTCACTGTCTTCGAGTCCAAACTTCTCATCGTAAGCGGCTTCCCAACTCTCAGGCTCGCGAGGCACACTCAAATTGTCCTCGAACCACAAGGTGTTCATCTCAACGATCGCCTCGCGTAAGAGCTCGAGCCCTGTCTCTTATACACATCTCCGAGCCCACGAGA
>CAMYAA010000191.1 GCA_947253615.1 uncultured Sutterellaceae bacterium | reverse complement strand
CGCTGCTTACAGAGCGGCGCGCCTTTTATATTTATCTGGAAATCAAAATGAAAATTTATTCCGCTTTTAAGTTCGTCCACGAAGAACAAGACATTGTTGTGAAATCGGATCGTACGTTGGATCTTTCTAAAGCTACGGTGAAAGTTAGCCCGTTCGATTTGAATGCTATTGAAGCCGCCTGTGAGCTTAAGTCGCAAGTGGCGGACACGGAAGTGGTGGCCTTAAGCGTGGGTGGTCAATTGTTGGCCAATCCTAAAGCTCGTAAGGATGTCCTTTCTCGTGGTCCCGATTCGTTACTTCTCGTCCAGGATGATGCGTTTGCACATTTGCGTCCTAATGAGGTAGCCAAGGTGTTAGCCGCCACGCTTAAGTCTAAAGGCTTTGATTTGGTGCTTTGTGGTAACGGTTCTGGGGATATCTATGCTCAACAGACCGGCCTGTTATTAGGTCAATATCTCCAAGTTCCGACGATTAACGGGGTTTCCAAGATTATCAGTTGCGAAAACGGCAAGTTAACCGTTGAACGCAGCTTAGAAGACGAAGTCGAAACGTTAGAAATCACGTTGCCGGCTGTTGTGAGTGTGTCCGCTGACATTAACGAACCGAAGATTCCTGCGATGCGTGCCATTTTGGCGGCCGCTAAGAAGCCGGTTGAAGTTCTTGATGCTCAAGCTGTTGGTGCTGATCTCGGCGCCGAAACGGTCAAGGTCAATACGGTTTTAGCCCAAGCTCAGAAGGATCGTCAGCAAGTCATTATCGAAGGTGATGATGACGAAGCGATCGCTAAGTTTGTTGAACAAATTCGTAAGGCTATCGCCGCCTAATTGCTAGCAATATCAAAGGACATAAAAAAATGAGTAAGTTTGTTAATGTTTGGACTTTTAGTGACTTAAGCGAACGTCAAGCCGATGTTGTGGCTGCTGCTCGTCATTTCAACGTCCCAGTCAATACGTTTGTTTTCGGTGCTGATGCAGCCGCTAAGGCTTTCCATCAGGGTGCTGACAAGGCGTTTGATTTAGGCGCTTTGGCGGCTGATGCGATGCTTGAAGATTATTGCGAAACGATGGCCAAGGCGATTGCTGAAGGGGCTCAGCCTGCTTTAGTGATCCTTCCTGCGACGATTCGCGGTAAGGCTGTGGCCGCTAAGTTAGGTGCCATTTTAGGCGCTGGTGTCATCAATGAAGTCAATGAATTTGGCGATGATGACTCGATGACCCACATGGTCTATGGCGGTTTAGCGATGTCCAACGAAGTGGTCACGACGCCAGTGACGATCGTTACGATCGGTGGCGGTGTGTTCGCGCCTTTAGCGGAAGATGCTAGCAAGTCTGGTGAAGTGGTTGCCCTCTCGAAGGTGGAACCCGCCGTGACGGGTATCCGTCGCATTAAGGTTGACGCCAAGCAAGTGGGCGGCGCTGACTTAAGCCGTGCTAAGCGCGTTATTGGCGTGGGTCGTGGCTTTGCTCAGAAGGAAGACTTAGGTCTTGCTGAAGCCTTAGCCAAGGCTTTGAACGCTGAAGTGGGTTGTTCCCGTCCGATCGCCGAAGGCGAACAATGGATGGAACGTGAACGTTACATCGGTGTTTCTGGCGTCATGTTGAAGCCTGAATTCTACATGGCCATTGGTATTTCTGGTCAGATCCAGCACATGGTGGGTGTGAATCGCGCCAATGTGATCTTTGCCATCAACAAGGACAAGAAGGCTCCTGTCTTTAAGTACTCGGACTTTGGTTTAGTGGGCGACCTTCAGAAGATTCTTCCGAAGTTAACGGCTCAATTGCAATAGTTTGAAGCGTAAGAGAGAAGGATGACTGGGCTGATTTTTTTGGATTGGTCAGTTCGGAATTTCGTCCTTCTTTCTTGCGACTTGTTTTAGGGAGAAGCTCTAGTGAATAGATCTTTTCCCTGAACCAAGACGCTTGGTGGAAAAAGATAAGGAAAGTGTGATGTCAGAAGAAGACGCTTTTGATGCTGTCGTCGTGGGCGCAGGCCCTGCGGGTGCGACCGCGGCGTATTGTTTAGCGAAGGCTGGCGCGAATGTTCTCGTGATTGAACGTGGGAACTATGCGGGTGCTAAGAACATGACGGGTGGGCGTTTATACGCGCACAGTCTTGAAAAGATTATTCCCGGGTTTGCTGAAGAAGCGCCGATTGAACGTCGTGTGACGGCTGAAAAGGTTTCCTTTTTAACGGACGACGCCGGGGTAACCATTGACTATCGTAACGGCGAAAAGCCGATGAAAGTTGAAGAGTCCTATACGGTTTTGCGTGGACCCTTTGACCAGTGGTTAATTGGTAAGGCCGAAGAAGTGGGCGCTCAGGTCATTTATGGCGTGCGTGTCGATAAGGTTTTACGCAATGAACAAGGTAAGGTCTGTGGGATTGAAGCCGACGGCGATCAGATTGATGCCAAGTGCGTCATCATTGCCGAAGGGGTCAACACGATCTTAACGGAACAGTTAGGGATGGCTACGCGTCCCTGTGATCCGACGGCTGTCGCGGTCGGTGCGAAAGAATTGATTCAACTCTCTGAGACTGAAGTGGCGAAGCGCTTTGGTCTTCAGGGCAACGAAGGGGCTGCATGGCTCTTCGCGGGCTCGCCCTCGAATGGTTTGATGGGCGGGGGCTTTATCTACACGAATAAAGATACCGTTTCGGTTGGCGTTGTGGCTGGGTTAGCGCATATTGGCGGATCCTCCAAGAGTGTGCCTGAAATGCTCGAAGACTTTAAGAACCATCCCGTTGTGAAGCCGTTGATTGAAGGCGGTGAAATGATCGAGTACTCGGGGCATGTGGTGCCGGAAGCGGGCTTGAACATGTGCCCGAAGCTTTATGCGCCTGGCGTGTTGATTGTGGGTGATGCGGCTGGGTTCTGTATTAATCAGGGCTTTACCGTTCGTGGTTTGGACTTGGCCATTGCTTCGGGCGAAAAAGCGGCGGAAGCGGTTTTAGATGCTTTGAAAGCCAATGACTTTGGCGAATCGACGTTACGCAGCTATGAAACGCGTTTGAAGAATAGCTTTGTGATGCACGATTTAACGCTCTACAAGGATTTGCCAGCGTTCTTTGAAAATCCGCGTTTATTCAATGATTACCCGAAATTAATGACGGGCATGATGAAAGACATGTTTGTTTTAGGCAGCAAGTCTTCGGTGCCATTGCGCCAGAAGATCATGGCTCGCGTCAAGCAAGTGGGTATTTGGAATATGTTGAAAGACGTCTATCACGGAGGTAAGGCGATATGAGTTCCGGTTACGTGAATGTGGACGAAAAGCTTGGTGTTAACAAGTTTTATGTCGACGAAGAAAATCCCCACATTGTGTTGAAGTCCAACATTGATAAGAAAGAATTCATGAAATTGGTTCGTGCTTGTCCTGCGGGTTTGTATTCGATTCAAGACGATGGCACGTTCCGTTTTGATTATGCGGGTTGTTTAGAGTGCGGTACCTGCCGTTTCCTCTGTGGCAAAACGTTATTTGAAAAGTGGGAGTTACCGCGTGGTACGTTCGGTATTGAATACCGCCACGGCTAGTCGTCTGAGTCGATAGAGACTCACTCGTATTTGGTGGATCTAAACTTTCCGTGCTCTCGTAGGGTTTAGATCCATCAGTTTATCTTGCTTCTTTGGTGGTTTCTATGCATACCCTGCGCGATTTTGACAACTTGGAGTTTTCTCATCTACATCGAAAAATCACTTTTTGTGCGGGCGGTGGGTCATTTATTGATGCCTACGTCTTGATTATTATCGGTGTCGCATTAGAAAACTTAGTGAAGGTTTTTTCCCTCGATGCTTTTTGGGTTGGGGTGATT
>CAMYAA010000190.1 GCA_947253615.1 uncultured Sutterellaceae bacterium | reverse complement strand
TACGGTCTCGTGGGCTCGGAGATGTGTATAAGAGACAGGTAAACATCATGACGCCACGGCCCACCGAGATGACGAGTTGGGTTTGGGGCCCATACATGCAGTAGCCGCCCGCCTTTAATTGGTTGCCGGGCATTAAGAAGTCGGCTTCCACGGCTTGACGCTTGGGACGCACGGCCGCATTGATGGCAAAAATGGAGCCAATCGAAACATTAATATCGATATTGGAGGAACCGTCCAACGGGTCAAAGGCGACCAAGTAGGGGCCAATGGGGAATTCCTCGGGGACGCTAATCACTTCGGGAATTTCTTCACTCACCAACCCGCACACTTCGCCCGAAGCGAAGAGGGCATTGACGAAAATATCGTTACTGATGATATCGAGCTTCTTTTGATCTTCACCCTGAACATTTTCGGTGCCTGCCATTCCTAAGACACCGGCTAAGGCGCCAGCGCGAACTTTGTGGCTGATGATCTTGCACGCGTCAGCAATGCTCAATAACACCGAGCTTAATTTGGGGTCCATCCCGTAAAGACGCACTTCACGATCAAGAAATTGGTTAAGTGTCAACATGGACATGACAGTTCCTTTGGTTTTTAAACAGGATTATTTAGGGCTTTTTCCACAATTTCGGCCACGCCGGGCGAGAGCTTATCGCGCTCATCATAGAGGGCTTTAAGTTCGAGGTACATTTTATCGGCGAGTTCAGGAATATAACGGCGCCAGTTTTCTAACGCACGCGCTAAACGCGCGGCCACGTGCGGATTGATTTTATCCGTTTCGAGGACCATGCGATACCACATTTGGTAACCAGCGCCATCACGACGGTGGAATTCCGAGGGATTTTGATTAAAGAACACACTCAAGAGCGAGTAAACATTGTTGGGGTTACTCAAGGAGAAGAAGGATAACCCGATCACTTGAGCAATGCGTTCGAGTACGCTCTCTTCGGTCATTAAGCTCGGGCCCATGGCAATGATGGAGAACCACTTGTTGATTAAAAGCGGCTCATTAATCCAATCCTTGAGGGCTTGGGAGAGCAAGTCTTTTTTGTTCGAGACCTTGGTGTGGTTCACCAAATGTAAGGCCGCGAGACGGGTCGTCAAGTCGTTCCCCGGCTCGGCGAGTTGCGAGGCGCGTAATGTGCCATGCATTTCATTGGCGCTCACCAAATAAGCCAAAGCCGTGCTCACGAGTGCACGCTTGCCTGCGCTTTCTTTGTCGGGCGAATACGGGCTCGTGGGCAACTCTTCGAGCAACGAGACTAACGTGGGCGCGTAGCGTCCGCCCAAGTGTTGCATGACGTATTGACGCGCCTTATGGACGGCCGCCGGGTCAATTAAGGGCAAGGTGTCCGCAATGACCATTTCCGAGGGCATACTCATGCAGACCGCTTTATAGGCGGGCGAGATGGTCGTGTCATTGATTAAGGATTCAAAGACTTTGTCGAGCACGTCATTGGGCAACTCACGACGGAGTTGTTTTTCCGAGATCATGGTGCTCACGACCGTATCGATCATTAAGGTATTGATCGAGTCCCAGCGCACGAACGGATCGGGCGCAAAGCGAGCGAGCACGGACAAGAAGTGATTCTTTTTAGCTTCGTTGGCTTTGGCGTCCGTCGTATTGACGCGCACGCGATAGTCCAAATTGATGGGCGCGGCAAAGTCGCGGTTGAGCACTAAAATCGGTTCTTTTTCGAGGCCCTTGAACGTCCAAACATGTTCGTTTTTGGTGAGTTCGAACATGCGGAATCCAGCTTCGGGCACGACAGACTCGTCGGCCAACTGCACGGGCAAGGAGCGTCCCTCTTCGTCAATGAAGGCCAATGGGAACGGAATCAAGAACGGTTCTTTGGCAGGCTGCCCCGGGGTTGAAGGCGTGCTTTGCGTGACGAGCACCGTCAGGGTTTTGCTCGCTTCATCAAATTTAGGCGTGACGCTCACGCAAGGCGTGCCTGCCTGCGAGTACCAACGTTCAAACTGTTGGAGGTCTCGGCCCGAGGCTTGTTCCATCGCTTCCAAGAAGGCCTCACACGTGACGGCCTTGCCATCGTTGTGTTTGATGTAAAGATCAAACCCCTTCATGAAGGTTTCTTCGCCCAAGAGCGTATGGAGCATGCGAATGACTTCCGCCCCTTTTTCGTAGACCGTCGCGGTATAGAAGTTATCGATCTTTTGATAGCTTTCCGGGCGAATCGGGTGCGCCATGGGGCTGGAGTCTTCGCGGAATTGGTTTTGACGCAAGACGATGACGTTTTTGATGCGATTGACGGCGCGTGCGGAGGCTTCCCCGAGCATGTCCGAGGAGAATTCCTGATCGCGGAACACGGTCAAGCCTTCTTTCAACGTCAGTTGGAACCAGTCACGCAACGTGACACGGTCCCCCGTCCAGTTATGGAAATATTCGTGGCCGACCACGCTCTCAATGTTGAAATAGTCTTGGTCGGTGGCGACGTTCGGATTGGCCAACGCGTAGCGGGCATTAAAGATGTTAAGCCCTTTGTTTTCCATGGCCCCGAAGTTGAAGTCTTGGGTCGCAACAATACGGAACCCGTCCAAGTCCAATTCCAAACCGAAGCGTTCTTCGTCCCAACGAATGGCTTTCTTCAAACTTTCCATGGTGTGCGAGGTCTTGTCGATGTCACGGGGTTCAACCCAGACTTCGAGCGTGACGTCACGACCGTCTTTGAGTTTAAAGCGTTCGCGCTGGCATTCGAGTTGGCCAGCCACTAAGGCAAAGAGGTAGCAGGGCTTAGGGAACGGATCGTTCCAGGTGATTTCGTGGCGCCCTTCGGGCAAGGGCTTATCCTCGCTCGGATTCCCGTTACTCAACAAGACGGGGTATTGGGCTTTGTTGGCACGAATCGTCACGGTATAGCGCGAGAGCACATCGGGGCGATCCATGAAGTAGGTAATACGACGAAAGCCTTGGGATTCGCATTGGCTCATCAAGTTCTCACCCGAGACGTAAATCCCGGAGAGTTCAGTATTGGCACTCGGGTTAAAGCGATTGACGATTTTAATGTCGCAATCTTGGCCGATATTGTGCAAGATGAGCTTGCCTTTTTCTAAGGTGTAAGCGTCACTCGGGAGAAGCGTGTCATCAAGACTCACGGATTCCAGGGTAATGGCTTCCCCATCGAGCTCGAGGTCGTAGTGGGTATGTTCGAAGTCGCGATTAGGGCGCACATGTAACGTGGAGGTCACTAAAGTAGAGGTTGGGTCGAGGTCAAACTCGAGTTTGACGGTATCGATCCAATGCGAAGGCGCTTGATAATCTTTGCGATAAACAGTGTTAGCCATAACGATGCGAAATAACAAAGTGAATGATCACTAGATTGTAGACAAAAACGAGGAACCTCGGTTCGAAACGAGGAGATGCAAAAAACCCGTGAGGTTTTACCTTCACGGGTTTTTGTTAAGAACGTTCACTCAACAGATTAGTGAGCGGGCTTGTCCGTATAAACGTGACCCACGTTCGGGTGGCAAGCTAAGCAGTCCACCGTCTTGCCTTCCATGTTCTTGTGGATGTTAGCAACGATCGGCTTGGCCGGGTTGTACATCTTCTTGAAGTCATGGCAGCCTTGGCAGGTCGAGAAGCCTTGATGCAACATGTGTTCATGCACCTTCTTGGCTAAGATCGGACGCATATCGATTTGCTTCTGAGGCGTGTTCATCGTGCCACGCACTTCACCCCAAGCCGAGCTCGACGCATCTAAAACCTTGTTGTAGAGCATGGCCACATAGGTGACCGGGCCCACTTCATGGTCAGAGTGATACCTGTCTCTTATACACATCTGACGCTGCCGA
>CAMYAA010000189.1 GCA_947253615.1 uncultured Sutterellaceae bacterium | reverse complement strand
CGAGATCTAGTACGGTCTCGTGGGCTCGGAGATGTGTATAAGAGACAGGTATCTTTATCACATCATTGAAGAAGTCGAGTCTCGTGGTATGCCAACGGAACTCGCGCTCTTGCCGTTTGTGGAAAGTGCTTTCCAACCCGAAGCCCTTTCGCGAGCCAAAGCTGCGGGCCTTTGGCAATTTATGCCGCAGACTGGGAAGAATTATTCGTTGGAACAGAATTTATGGCGTGATGATCGACGCGACGTGATGGAAAGTACCCGCGCCGCGTTGGATTATTTCGAGTATTTGTACGGGATGTTTAACGATTGGCACTTAGCGCTCGCTGCCTATAACTGGGGCGAAGGAAGTGTCCAACGAGCCATTAAGCGCCAAAAGAGCTTAAAGCGTCCGACGGATTACGAGCATCTTCGTATGCCGCGAGAAACGGCTAATTATGTGCCGAAACTCGAAGCCATCAAACGCATTGTCTCGGACCCGAAGAAGTACGGTTTAACGTTGCCTGACGTGGGTAATGAACCTTTCTTTGTCTCGATTACTAAGCCTCGCGATATCGACGTGGAAACGGCGGCGCGTTTGGCGGATATGTCCTTGCCTGAGTTTAAAAAGCTCAATCCCAGCTTCAAGCTCCCGGTCATTGTGGCCTCGCATAACAATGTGATGCTTTTGCCCGCGGATAAGCTCGATACCTTTGTCGACAACTTAGCGAGCTGGATGGATACGGGTCAGCCTTTGTCGCAATGGCGTACCCATAAACTGAAAGCCGGCGAAACCCTTGCACAGGTAGCTGAGGACGCCGGGATGACCGAAGCAGAGTTGCGCCGCGTGAACGGGATTCCAGCTGGGCGCAAAGTTTTAGCGAACTCCACGCTCTTGGTGAAGTCTGACGGTGAAGAACAGTACGATATTTCCGAGGACGAAGCGAACGCTCGCCTTCAGCTCTCGCCGTTAACGACGTGGCGTAAGGTTAATTACCGTGTTCGTTCGGGCGATACGCTTTCGCGCATTGCTCGTCGTTGGCGTATTTCGGTGGCCTCGATCCGTAAGGACAATCGTTTGAGGTCCTCGCATCTGCAAGTGGGCCAGCGTTTGAGCTTAACGGTGCCACGTGTTGAACGTATGCCGAGCTTAACAGTGGTGACCTCCCAGGCCAATGCTAATCAGCCGACCGTCGTTCCGATCATTTATGCGGTGAAGAAGGGCGATACGTTGTCCACGATTGCTCAGCGCTATGGCGTGACGATCAGCGCTTTGAAGCGCACCAATCGTATTCGCTCGAATGTTTTGAAGGTGGGTCAGCGTGTCCGTATTTATAAGGAAAATCAGCCTGAACCGACGATCAATTACTACGATGTGAAGTCGGGCGATACGCTCTCGACCATTGCTCAGCGCTATGGCATTACGGTGGTTCGCTTGAAGCGCGCTAACCAGTTAACGGGTAGTCATCTTAAGATTGGTCAGCGTTTAGAAATCCCGTCACCGGATCGTTTAGATCGTAAGAGTTCGACGGGCGCTCCGGTCGCCAACGCTAAGGTTGAAACATCACCTCAAGAGGTCGGCGAGTATACGGTTGTGAGTGGTGATTCGCTCTACAACATTGGTAAGCGTTTTGGCGTGAGTGTCGCTAAACTTCGTGAAGTTAACGGCTTACGCTCGAACGCCTTGCACATTGGTCAAACGTTGATGATTCCAGCGACCGCGAAGGTTAAGCCAAGCGCAAGTAAGGCCAAGGTTAGTCAGCCCGTTGAGGCTATTGTGAAGTATCGTGTGCGTCGTGGGGATACGCTCTCTGGGATTGCGAAGCGATATAAAACGAGTATTTCCGAATTAAAACGATTAAATGGATTGAAGACCAATCACTTGAAAGTGGGTCAGTTAATTCAGATTAAGTAAGCCATTCATTTCTCAAAGGAATAAAGATCATGGGTTTTTTAGCCGGTAAAAAGTTATTGATCACAGGCGTGATCTCCAATCGCTCCATCGCTTATGGGATTGCGAAGGCTTGCCATCGCGAAGGCGCTGAATTGGCCTTTAGTTTTGCCAATGAACGTTATCAAGAACGTATTGAAGCGTTTGCCGCAGAATTCGATAGCAAATTGGTTTTCAATATGGACGTGAGCCGTGATGACCACATTGAACAGGTGGCTGCTCAATTGCAGGACGCTTGGGGTGGTTTGGATGGCTTTGTGCACTCCATCGGCTTCGCGCCGCGTGAAGCGATTGCGGGGGATTTCTTAGAAGGGATTAGCCGTGAAGCCTTTAAGGTGGCCATGGATATCTCGGCTTATTCTTACCCGGCATTAGCCAAGGCATTCTTGCCGTTAATGAAGGGGCGTAACGCTTCGGTGTTGGCCTTGACGTACTTAGGGAGCGAACGTGTGGTCCCGAACTACAACACCATGGGTTTAGCTAAAGCGGCTTTAGAGTCTGCGACGCGTTACATGGCGGCGAGTTTAGGTCAGGAAGGCATTCGTGCGAATGCGATTTCCGCAGGCCCGATCAAGACCTTGGCTGCTTCGGGGATTCAAGGCTTTAGCAAGTTACTCCATACGATGGAAGAAGCGGCTCCGCTTCGTCGCACGGTGACGATTGAAGAAGTTGGGAACGCTGCGGCCTTCTTGTTGTCGGATTTAGCCAGTGGGGTGACGGGCGATATCATGTATGTTGACGCTGGTTATCACGTCACGGGTGTGGCTGAAATTTCGAAATAATTTCAGTACCCAGACGGACCCCTAAGGACAGTTTCATGACCTCAATATTTCAGAATGCGGCGGTTTTTATTAAACCGACCGGGATGAATCCCGATGACCTCGAACGCTTGATTGCTTTGCTCGAAAGCGAAGGCTTGACGGTATGGCTTTGCGAACGCGGAGCCGCCCTTTTAAAGGGCCGTCGCCCAGGCTATACCCGTGACCGATTGGGTGAGCTTTGCGATTTAGCGGTCGTCCTCGGTGGGGATGGAACGATGTTAGGGGTCGCGCGTGATTTGGCGGCTTATAACCGCCCGATTATTGGGATTAATGCTGGGCGCTTGGGCTTTATCACGGATTTGATGCTCTCCAATATGCATGAAGGGCTCCCGAAGATGCTCGCTGGCGAGTACATCGTTGATCAACGCTTCTTGCTTGAAGCCGACGTTGTTCGTGATGACAAGGTGGTGTATCACCATGTCGCGGTGAACGATATTGGGTTTAGTAATGGTCGTGTTGGTGGTGTGATTGAAGTCATCATTAGCGTGAACGGCAATCCGATGTCGTGCCAATTGGCTGACGGCATTATCTGCTCGAGTACGACCGGTTCCACGGCTTATGCCTTGGCCGCTGGTGGGCCTTTGCTGCATCCCTCGTTGGACGGGATGTGCATTGTGCCTGTAGCAGCCCACACGTTGTCGAACCGTCCGATTGTGGTTCCAAGTGACGCCAAGATTGAAATTGAACTCTTGGATTGTCGTGAAGCTGTGGCCTACTACGATATGCAAGAGTTCTTCGATGCCCGTCCAGGGGACCGATTAAAGATCCGTCGTAGTGAACACACCATCACCATGCTTCATGCCCAGGGGTATGATTATTTTGACTTGCTTCGTCGCAAGTTAAAGTGGAACTATATGCCTGCCAATACCGCGAACGGCTCGTGTCTCGATAACGACGATAAGCGCTAGTTCTCCACGTTCCTTAATGAAGGGTTCATCATGCTGACCACATTGAATTTGCGTAATTTTGTGATTGTGGAAGCTTTGACACTGGATGTTCGTCAGGGCTTTACTGTGTCTGTCTCTTATACACATCTGACGCTGCCGACGATATGCAGTGTGTAG
>CAMYAA010000188.1 GCA_947253615.1 uncultured Sutterellaceae bacterium | reverse complement strand
TCTTCATGCAAACAACTGAGCTACAGTTAATTTGGTTGTTATCTACATATAAAGTAGGGCTATTTTTTACATAAATTCATTTTTTCAAAATATATTTTTAGCCCTGTTTTTAATAACAGGGGTATTTTTTCTTTTAAAGCAGATTTTTGTGGTTTCTTTATTTGAAAAGCATTAATGAACACCTAAGCTTCTACCAGTTCAAAATCCACAAAACGTCACGCATCAAGCGATGCAAAATTGAAGTACTTTGACGTTTTCCATCCACAACAAAGCGACTAATTCCGACTAAGAAGATTCAGTAAGAAGCGAACGCCCTCCAGCAAAAAGAGCAGCGTGAAATACTCACACTGCTCCCTATACCCTACGGTATGAACACATCGCTAACCAAGCCCTCTTAGAGAGCAGAATCAAACCACTCTCGAGGACACTATGACTTAGAAGCGATAGTTCACGCCGGCTTTAACTTCATTGTTACGCGACTTATCAACACCAAATCGTGTGTTGACTTGCGCATACCCACGAACATTGTTCGGGAAGATCACATTAACCCCAACCCCAATACGTGGTGTAGTGCTCTTGTCTTTAATCTGCCAATCAAAGTTTCCTTCGCCAGCAATATGAACCGACTGCTTGTCAATGAAGGATTGAATCAAGTCTGCCGTCGCATAGGTATCAAACCCAACACCCTTAAACGAGAACTTCTTGCCGACTAAGACCCCTAAGCGCCCTACGAGTGCCTGGTTAGAATCCAATGTCATCAAGACACCTTCACCCAACGAAGTCGTCTTACCCTTGGTGTAGGTGTACTGAAATTGCACCTGTGGAATGGCGTAGAGGCCATCAAGATCAAAACGTTGGCCTACTTCGGCGCTCAACATAGCAAACGGCGTGATATAGGACGCATTCAACGCATCACCATCATTGTCATAATTAAAGGTATTCTTGAGTCGACCCAAACGCGCCACCAAGTTCACATATTGACCGTTGTCGCGATACAACGTATCAACGAGTCCCAACGACATCACATCTGACTTCAAACGACTCGACTCCGAGTCAAGCTCCCCCTTGCCGCGATAGGCCATCATCGAAAGACCAACATTGTGCGTGCCGTAGCTTGCAAGCACCGGGACAGTGAATCCCGCCTCTAAACGATCAGTGTTTGCGTGCGCACCTTGACTCTTTAAATGATTGTGTTCAAAAGTTGCCCAAACGTCCTTTTGAGGCAAGTCATAGCGATTGGACAGGACACGACCGCGAACCGAATCAATTAAGTCAGTCGCCATGCTATGGCCTAAACCCAATGCGGCGTTCAAACGATCTTGCGCCAAATCATTTAACGCAATTTGAGCCAAAGCGGCGTAATAATAGTCGCCCTCTGAAGCGCCATTCAAGAACGCTTTATCCCCTTTTGGAGCATTACCTACTTGACCTTTTCCAATGACTAAATCCCCTCGTTCAAAGCCACGAACGAAAGGACGATCACCGACCTTAAAAGCATTCTTCTGTTGTGGATTCTTCACTAAAGCAAATGGAACTTGAACGAGCGATTTGTTGGCCTTCTTTTCTGGCAACTTCTTGAGTAACTCACTAGACAACCATTCAACTTCTAACGGCGCATCAGGCGCCTCCTCCAACGTTAAGAAAGAAGAAAGCGCGGGTTCTTCATCGAGGTAGAGAGCAATCTTTGAATCAGGATCAAGTTTTTTAAGGGTCATCTGACTGCCCGATCCCAAGTCCAACTGATCAATCTTGGCATGCTCTAAATTAACCGTGACTGTCCCACCATTTTGCGTAATCGACTTAAAAGTCCCCGTCTCGCCAGTAATGATGACTTGAGCCTTATTAGTAGCGTTAACAGCACCAGTCGTTATTTTCTTAGCGTTGACGCTAACCGTTGTCCCTTCATCTTCCGCGTTAATTTCTGAGGCATTAAGCAACGCTGTCTTCGAATTCCCAAGAACAATTTGACTGCCTCTCCGTGCTTGAAGATTACCAACTTCGACCGTACCAGGTTCTGAATCAGCGTTGACCTTAATTTTGGAATTCGATATAAAGAGTATCCCTGTTGTGACTTTGTTCTGCCCCGACAAGACAATGTTTGCGGAGTTATTGGCAAACACATAGCCAGTTGCGAGTTGATCACTCGCTGTTAAAGAGGCCTTCTCGTTCTGATCCGCCGAAATGCGGCCCGTTCTAACCGTCGTTCCACTTATTTCAACGTTAGATCCTCGATAAGCTCCCACTACGGTCTGGGTGACTTCATTCGGACCATAGAAGTTAATATTTTTCCCCTTGACGATCAACGTATCCTTTTTTGCTTCTTTAGAGTTGCCTAGCATGACCGATTTAATTTCAACCGTTTGATCATCGGGTTTGCCAATCGTTACCGTCGTCCCCTTCGATTGAGAGACTTTGCCCACCTTAATCGCTGACGTATTCTTGTTCGAGGCAATCTCAACCTGTGCCTTTACATCAGAATCCGGAACGGCGTTATTGAAATTCTCATCTTGAGAATTAAGAATCACGCTCCCTGCTTCTGCACGAATGTTAACAAGTTCACTGCCTTTCTTCTCATAGGAAAATTGACCCGGCGCGGTCGTTGCCGTAATGACAATTGACGCATCATCGTTTTGAATCACTTCAACGTGCTGATTGGAAGCACCATCACTGTCGGATGGGGAAACAGCTGCACTCGCAACGAACACTAATTGAGTACTTAACACCAACGCTAAGAGGGAAACGCTGGGTTTAATGGAAAAAATCCCTTGGGACATAGATTATTCTCACTGCAAAATATTCATGAAGGTAAAACCGCGTTCTTCTTATGGATGATTGGTTTTAGACATCGAAGAAGTATCACGAGAATCTTTCTACCCATTAAAGGGGTAAAAATTATTTATTTACACCTTTAAAATACGTCGATTATATTTCCTTAAAATATTAAGTTTCTGAAATAACTTAACTTCTTTTTTGATCAAGGATTTATAACCCTGCAAACCCAAGGGAATTCACACTCGATAAAAGCACAAAACCCAATATAAAGCCGTGAAACCCAGGCTTAGGAACAAATATCTATAACTTGAAAATTATTTGATTTTTATTTTTAAAATTTAAATATGCTTACAATTAAGTCTTTTTAACCCATTAAATAAAACAGGAGTAATTTTACATTATTTTTAAGGAAAATCCGCAAGGAATCATTCACCCGACGTATTAACGAGGACTACAATTCCCCCCTGGTTTTCCCTGCCGTAAATTTTTGCGAATCCTTACGTTTTCGGCACTTCTGACAAAAAGAGATCTCTATAATGTGCAAACTATTTCGCCTCTAAACCCTGATTTGAGGCTTATTAAACCATTTAATTAATGACACGACCGCTATGACCAACTGGTCGAAATTACGGATTTTTCTAGGCTTTGGACTCACTTTAGGAGTCTTGTTCCTACTTTTCGGCAACGGGCATATTGATATTGCTGTCGAAAACGTCATCTTCCAAGAAGAACACGGTGGATTTGTCCTGCGTCATGCCCCCTGGGCCATGATGGTTTATCACAGCTCCAAAATTGTGATGGCCGGCATCGGATTGCTCTTTATCTTCTGGGCCGTTAAAGCATGGCGATCCCCACGTTCACCCTTTTCTGGAAAAGACTTCCTCATTGGGCTCTTAGGCATGATCGCTATCTTGGGCTCCATTGACGCCATCAAGCGTCTTTTTGGGATTGAATGCCCATGGAGCATTGATCTGTTCGGAGGAGCATTACCTTATCACCCGCTCGACACGGAATTACCGCGCTGCTTTTTAAATCACGAGT
>CAMYAA010000187.1 GCA_947253615.1 uncultured Sutterellaceae bacterium | reverse complement strand
GGTCTCGTGGGCTCGGAGATGTGTATAAGAGACAGGCGCTTAGCGTAATCGATTAAACGTGCCACATAACTCTTGACGGCGTTGGCCGAGAGCGGACTTGGGGCACGAGCGTCCACGAGCGGAACCCCGTTTTTAAAGGTTTGCATATAAAAGACGACTTGATTGGGCGTTTTGCCGGGTTCGATATCGTAGCCAATCGTAAATTGACACTGCTGCGGGCCTTCGCCCTTCCCTAAAAGGCGGAAATCCGACCCGGTATCACGAACCCCAGCTTCCATCGCGTCCACTAACGCTTTATTGACGGAAGGGTCAATACGCTCGGAGGGAATCAAACAAACGGTTTGATAAAGCGGGGCGCTCTCGAGTGCGTTGGCCTTAATTTGCGCCTCATAGCGCTCCGTGCCACACCCTACTAACACTAAGCCCATCGTCCCCATCAGGACGGTCAACCCAACTCGATTTACCAACTGCATTCTCTAGTCCTTCATGCGCGTGCGAAAAGCTTCAACGCTTCGACGCTTCGCCTCGTGCCTCTCAACACAGAGGCTTGTCCTCTATAGTTTAGCTACTGACTATACCGCAGTTTTCTTTGCTCGGGGATTTTTACCCCAATCCCCCTCATTTTGCACCGCTTGACCCCCCCCAACTTTGCTTCGTCATTGTTTTATCGTTTTTAATCCGTAGAGACCTTAGTCTCCGTGGGGTTTTTAATAATTAAATCCCTGATTTATTAGTGTTTTCTTGATTAACGATTTGAACTAAATACTTTTGTCAATACGGGAAAACGAAAGTCGTAGAAGACTAGACCCAAAAGGCGTAGTTTATTAAACTGACCTCAAGGTCGGTAATTTCCGATCGGTTTTGAGGAGAGTTTTATGAAGCGTCTTTTTGCTTTATCCCTATTAGCCACGATGTCCCTTGGGGCTCTAGCGAGCCCAATCACCGAAGTCGGTGTTGGCACGGGCAATCACGGTGCTGTTGAAGTGAGTGTCACGTTTGACCATAACCGTATTCAAGCCATTGACGTCTTGAAGTCGCATGAAAACAAGATTCTCTCAGCCAAAGTCTTCACGGATATGAAGGCGGCGATGATTGAACACAACTCGGTGGATGTCGATACGATTGCGGGCGCCACCGTGTCCTCCAAGGCCTTAAAGCAAGCCGTGCTCGATGCCGCCAAAAAAGCCGGGGTCACCTTGAATGGTCCCGTTGTGGTGCTCAAGAAAAAGCCGGTCATTCCCGAAGTGAGCACGTATGACGTTGTTGTGATTGGGGCCGGTGGGGCTGGTTTTTCTGCTGCCATTACCGCCAAAGATCATGGTGCGAGCGTTGCACTGCTTGAAAAAATGCCAACCGTCGGTGGGAATTCGCTCATTTCTGGGGCTGAAATGGCCGTTGCTGGCAACTGGATTCAGAAAAAACAGCACATTGAGGACTCGGTTCAAAAGCACTTTGATGACACGATGAAAGGGGGTGACTTTAAGGGTGACCCAGCCGTCGTGCATACGTTAGTGGAAAATGCCCTCCCTGCCGCCTTGTGGGCACGCGATACGATCGGGGTGGAATTTGAAGATTCCCTCTTCCACTTTGGAGGCCACTCGGTCAAACGCTCCTTAATCCCGAAGGGCGCCACGGGTACGGAATTCATTCAAAAATTCATGGCTGCGGCACAAAAGCGTGACATTCCTATCTTCACGAACATGAAGGCGGTCTCCCTCATTCGTAATCCTGAAGGACGCGTCGTTGGCGTCAAGGCCACGATGGACGGTCAATCCTATACCTTTAATGCGAAAAAGGGGGTCATTTTAGCCACGGGTGGATTCTCCGCGAATGTGGACTTACGTACCGCGGCCAATCCTTTCTATGGCAAGGCCTTTAAGACCACAAACTTCCCTGGTGCAACGGGGGACGGCATCCTCATGGCTGAAAAACTCGGCGTTAAGCCCGTCAATATGGAACTCATTCAAACCTATCCGATGTGCGATCCAAACACCGGGGCCATTGAGTTAATTGACGACGCACGCTTTGAAGGCGCCATCTTAATTAACCAAGAAGGGAAACGCTTTGTCGAAGAACTCGGTCGTCGAGACGTCTTAAGTAAGGCCATTTTGGATCAAACGGGTCACTATTGCTACGCACTCTTTAATCAAGCCGTTGAAGACCGCGCCCATGCGATTCGCAATCACGGGGACGAAGTTGAAGTCTTCACGAAGACGGGCATCTTGCATGAAGGAAAGACCCTGGCCGACGTGGCTAAAGCCTTTAACATTCCGTTAAAGACGCTCGAGGCGACCGTCGCTCAAGTCAACGAAGCGGCGAAAACCGGGAAGGATCCGCTCTTTCACTATCGTGGGAAGTTCTCTGACCTTTCCACGGGGCCCTACTGGATTTATCGCGGCGTACCGAGCGTTCACCATACGATGGGTGGTCTAAAGATCAATAGTAAGGCGCAGGTGATTGCCCCCGACGGCAAACCCATCCCTGGTTTATGGGCGGCCGGTGAAGTCACAGGGACGACGCATGGCACGAACCGTTTAGGTTCGAACGCTTATACGGACATCATTGTCTTTGGTCGTATTGCGGGGGAAGAAGCGGCCAAGTAGCCCTCCAAACCCACTGTGACTAAACTCACTACAATAGCGGGAGGGTGTTATGCCCTCCCCTTCTTTTATCTTTTGTGTGTGCGAATCCCCCTATGTTGACCGAAAAAGGCAAACTTCAACGAGAAAACATTCTGAACAAAGCCATGGAGCTTTTGCTAGAAGTCGGCATAGACTCCCTCTCGCACAAGCTCATCAGTGACGAGCTCTCCCTCTCTAAGAGTGCGGTACTCTACCATTACCCCTCTAAAAAGGCGTTAATCGAGGGCTTAGTTAACCATTATGTGGAACACTTAAAAATCCAGCTCCAATGCCACGAAGCCCCCTATATCGCACGAGGCCTTCGTCCTAAAAATGCCGTTCTTCCGGGAATGCGATCCTGGTACTACTCGTTTTCAAAAAACCGCAAACGTTGGATCGAAATCGGCACGGCACTTTTGAGTTTGGCGCACGAAGATCCCTCGCTATTAGAGCCGCTTCGCCAATGGTATCGAGACCTATATCGCACTCTCGAAGCTTCTGACCTCGACCATACGCGTGCGTTTAATGTGATGATGGCCTTTGACGGTTTTTTCAACGCAAGCAAATTGGGCATTATGGTCATGGCCCCCGACGAGGTTGAGCGCATGCAAATTCGGCTCCTGGAAAGCGCCTTTGAAGGGCGTCCCCCTGAAGAGCTTGCGATCGCTTTGGACGAAGCGTGTTTGCTCCAAGGGGACCAAAATGCTTAATTAACGATTAATGGGCGTTACAAAAGTTATTCTTTTAGCAACACGAGGAAAAAGACCCTTGAAAATTCGCCCTATTCTTGCGTAAAACCCATTAAAATCTTAAAATTCAATGAAACTGGCCGAAAACAAATCTTCCCCAAGATTTGTGTTGCCTGATGTTTTAAAAATCTGGCTCATTTTTTTCAAGGACCATCGCCGTGCCAATATATTCCCCACAAAAACTGGATACTCCCTTGATTCGCGTGATCGATGACGATGACGCCATGCGTAACTCTTGGGCCTTCCTTATTGAAGGTGAAGGCTGGGACGTGGTGACCTATTCGGACGCCATCACGTACTTATCGAGCAACGACTTTACCCGTCCGGGCTGTTTGATTCTCGACGTTCGCATGCCGCATATGTCTGGGTTGGAATTGCAGTTGAAGTTACGTGAACTCGGTTGCGATTTACCCATCATCTTTATCTCGGGGCATGGCGCCATCGATA
>CAMYAA010000186.1 GCA_947253615.1 uncultured Sutterellaceae bacterium | reverse complement strand
GTTCATCGTCGCACCGGCTTTGAGATCGAACCAAAGCCCATGGTTTCGTAAGGCCACCGAGTGTACTTCCCCTTTCGTGGAAAAGTCCGAACCACTCACCTGAATTTGCCCCTTCAACTCTTTGAATGCACTCAGGTCAACCCAACCGTTCATGGGCTTGCCATGAATTCTAAACGGCACATCGAGTCGAGTACCTACCCGAGCAATGAGCGACGCTATGCGGTTTTGATCATACGAGGCTTGCGTATCATGACGACCCGAGGCTGAAATCGTGGTGTACTGAACTTGAGCCTGCGGAGTTAAAGTCACGTCATTCGTGAACTTAAACGGACGACTCAACTCCACGCCCCACTTAAGGGCCCGATGACTTTCCTCCATGGCCATGCCCGAGGCTTGCGCTTTAACACGCAAACTCTCAAGACCAATATTGGTCCCCGCAATGATTCCCGCACCAATTTCGCTCGAGGCATAAGCTTCAAGACGCGTGGAGGTAAAGTTGATATCAATCGGCTCACCTTGAATCTTCCCTTTACCCTTTTGCATCGAAAGCTCAGCCCCAATATGCGTTGGATGCGACCCGATGATTAAAGAAGTCTCTCCACCAAACGTGGCTTGATGACTGTCAAAGTTTAAAGGGAGGTGGTTCCCGACCTCATGATTATCAAGCGACACATTCGCATAGAGTCCTCGCGATTGACCATGACGTTGAATGTAGGACACTGGGGTTGTCAGTGCACTGTAAGCCGTGCGTTCCACCCCTAAGAGCGACTTGGCTAACGTCCCCATCTCTGTGACCATCTCACCGACTTCCATCGTACAGAGGCCATCCTTACAGGTCGGCGTGCCCAAAATATTGGTACGCTTTAAAAAGCCGTCGATCTTGAAAACTTCGCTCGATCGACTCACTAATGCCTCGGGCAACACCACGATCGGTTGACGATAAGGCTCACGCTTATCTTTGGGTGGCGGCTCAATCACGAACCCACCATTTAAAGCGATATTATCGACACGCAAAATCGGCGTTTCGTCGGGGAAGTCTTCCTTCCTGACCCAAGGCACATAAGCTTGAGCCGCCATTGTTTTGACGTGCACTTCATGTTTAAGATCCTCAGAAGGATCATTTGCCTTGGCAATATCTAAAGCTAAGAATCGTCCCTTTAGGGTATCGATGGAGGAGTCCACTTGTGGGCGCGAAAAGCCATAATCCATGGCGATCTGAACGCCACCCGATTTATCCGCATCGAGATCACTCGTGAAATGACCTTCTAACGTGGACTTGCGAGCCATGAGGTCAAAAATAATTTGGCCACCTTTAACGGCCTTGCCCTCGCGAACGCGAATAGAAGCTTCATCCTCTAATGCATGAATACGTACGATGGAAGGCGTTCCATTTTCGACACCATCCGCGAGAATACTGCCAAAGGTCGTATTCTTTAAAAAGGGCTCGGCAATATCGATATAGCTACCACGGTGCGCTTCAATGGGATGATCAAACTCTTGCCCATGTGCTGAGATGTTCACTCGTGCACCCTCTTGGACAATGAGACCTTTCTTCCCAAAATTAAGTTGCTTAGAGACCGTTAAATTCGCGTCTTTGCCGCGAACGATGAGTCCACCTGGGAGCGAAATCTTATCGGCGTTCTCATCCACGTGCCAGTTCCCTGTCAACGTCGTCGTTCCTGCTAAATTGAGCGTCACCTGATCGTCAACATCCACGACACCCAAGGTTAACGAAGAGCCTTCTTCACTAGTGATCGTTGTTTTGTCGCCACTCGAAGTGAGCTTTGCAATGTTCACTGAAGCGTCTTGCTCGAGGCTCACCTTAGCGTCAGTGACTTGAAGATCTTTAATGGCGGTGGTTTTGCCCGTATTGCCATCCTCGGGAAGGAAGGTTAAGTGCCCTTCTTGACTGACTTGTGTCGTCCCGTTTAAGGCATTCCCAGGCACAACGTTCATGACCCCATGATCCGTGATCATCACCGTATCGGTGTACTCACCCTCGCCTGCTAAGGTAATTTCCCCTTGGTTCTCTGCGCACACGGGACCGGACATTTGGGTATGGGTGCCCAACACCGTGATGGACCCGTTTTTGGTCGACGTTAATGCCCCTTGTCCCGACAGATTGGTGACTTCGACATTGGTCTTCCCTTCAACGACTAAAGCATGATGCAAGGTTGTCTCGCTATTGTCATCGCTACCGAACTTCGCACTAACGAGATTGTCTCGGGGAGGCTGATTACTTGGACCCGAGCTCACGGGTTCTTCCGTGACGGGTTCACCTTGAATGAGCACTTCACCCAGGTTAGCGTTTCCAACGACGGTGACATTGACGCGACTTCCCTTGTCGCGACCATGCCCAATGGTCAAGTCAGCCCCTTTATCTTGGTTTTGATTGAGACTACCCACGGAGAAATTCGACACATCCGTAATGACGTTCGAATCCTTACCCTCCTTCAATACACTGACATCCCCGTCAACCTTAAAATACCAAGCGTCATGCGTTAAGCCCCCTTCAAATCGAGCGGAGCCTTTCCCGGCCCAGCGTCCCAAGCTCTGTGTTTTCCCTTTGACGGTTAAGGTCTTACCGGATGCAATCGTGATGGACGAATAAGCGGAAGTATTCAACGTCGTCGGAATCGTCAAATCTTGATTCAATTCCAACGCTGAATCTGACTGTCTATCATCACTGAGAAGCGTAACGCTGGCGTTTTCACCCAATTGAACACCCGAGTTCACAATCACTTTCCCGGAGGATTCAATAGCAATGCCTTTCGTAATGATCGTGTGATTCGTGGCATCAGGCGCTTTAGATCCGATTTCAACCACCCCCTTATTTACAGCTTGAAGCGTCTCGATCGCATTATTCTCGCCTAAGAGTTTTATGCGTCCTGCCCTATCACGGTAGCTTTGTGCACGAATAGTCGAGGCCTTAACGTTACCTTGAAAGACGTCGTTCGTATTGGACGAGTAACCTTTTTCAAAGATAACGTTCGAACCAGCTTGGGTTTGAAACCCGTTGCCACCTTCAAAAGTGGCCTCGCCATGAACAGTGAGCGTAGCGCCGTCTTTTAAAGTAATCGTCCCCGTATTGTCCGTTTTTTCCGACGAATCACTAGCGTTAAGTGTTCCTAAATGGTGATCTCCTGAGAAAAACGTCAGCGTGCCACCGCTAAAATGCGTATCGAGGAGATGCTCAGGATTCGTCGATCGGTTGGAAAAGTCAGAGGACTTAGCCTTGACGTTCACATCGCCCGCGATCGTGAAGACACGTGCGCTCGAGCTAGCATCTTTATAAGACAAAAGAACACTATCGTCCTCTTGGCCTACCCCAAGATTGAGGGTTCCGCTTTTTACGTCAAAAAAGGCGTTTTGTGGATCGAGAGCCGCCACATTAAGGTTCACGGGACCCGCTAACGTCGCTTTGGCACTATTGACCCAAACAACGGGGTGAACCAGCGAATTTTCCGCGGTGAAATCCAATCCCTTTTTCGCTTCAAAATTTGAATCGACGTTAATGCCAAAAATCCCGTAGGCCCAACTGTCAGTATTGACATTCGTATTCACGCTCGCGCTAAAACGATCGTGAAGCGTAACCGTTGATCGCACAAGTTCCATCACCGACGATGTTGAATCCCAAGTCGCCTCTACACGCCCACGCCAATCAACTGTACTTTGATTAAACTCCATCGAACGTTGTTGATCATGAATCGACCAGTCGGTGGCCTCAATTTTGACCGCTTGACCGTTACTTGAGGAAACAAATCCAACTTTCACCTTGGACGGTGTGGAAGGGTGGGACGCATTGACGGTCACTGCCCCCTC